>JBGCFK010000063.1:0-2512 GCA_045106875.1 Paracoccaceae bacterium
AGAGCTGGCGCAAGCTGCGCGGCTTCGCCCATCTCGCCGACGTCATTCAAGGCGTCGATTTCGTCAACGGCATCAAGCCATCAACCCAAGATCAAGCCGCCGCGTGAGGATCGCTGAAACACCAGACTCGACAATAGCTCCACCGCAACCCCATCTTGGCCGTCGTCTCGATCAACGGTCTCTTTGCGGCATCGATTGCCAGCACGCAGATCTTGGCCGCGATCTTGATCACCGCGCTGTTCTCCATCGATCTCATGCGCCCGCTCCTGATCGCCATGGCACGACCGTGTTGCATGGGTCGAAGGGCGGACGAATTTCCCCCTTTCCCCAATAGGTTATGAAACCCGCTCGAATTGCGTGCCGTCCAGTGAGCACTGACTACTGCGCGGGGCGATCGCCAAATGCTGCCGAAATCAGGTCAATGCCGATTTCATCCGCAAACTGATCCCAGACCGGGCGCAACGTATTGACCCAGCGTTGGCGCAAGTCCGGGCCAAGGCTACGGACCGGCGTGTCGCTTTCCATCACCTTGGCGCGGTTCACCTCGTCCAACTGGAAGGCAAAGCCGTTGTACTCGTGCGTGACCTCCTGAATCACCATGTTCAGGTCCGCTTGCAGATCTGTGGGCAGGGATTGCCAGAACCCGGTCGACACGACCAGCGCATAGGCGATCAGACTATGATTCGTTTCGTTGATCGAATGCTGCACCGTGTGGAAGCCCTTGGTGTAGATGTTCGACCAGGAATTTTCCTGTCCGTCGACGGCGCCGCTTTCCAGCGCGCTGAAGACCTTGGAGAACGCCATCTTCTGCACCTCGGCCCCCAGTAGGCCGTAATAGGCCCGTTCAACTGGCGAGCCCTGGATGCGGAACTTCAACCCCGCAACACTCTTCGGCCCATCCAGCGCCCGGTTGGCCGAGATCTGGCGCATCCCGTTCATCCAATAGGCAAGGCCGGTAAGTCCTGTCCCCTGGAGCGACCGCAACAAATCCTGTGCCTCGGGCGTATAGGTGAAGTCGATGACGTGGATCATGTCGCGAAACATGAAGGGCAGGTCAAAGACCTGAAAGCCCTTGGAAAACCCGCTTAGTTTCGCCAGTGACGGGGCGGCCATCTGGACCTCTCCGGCGCGCATGGCGGCCCACAAGTCTTCATCGTCGGCATGCAGCTCGGCATTTGGATAGACGACCATGCAAAGCCGCCCGTCGAATTCTGCGTTGACCCGCTCGGCCAATGCCTTGGCCGCGCGCCCCTTGGGGTGCCCGACCTCGGCCGTGACGTGACTGAACCGGATGACGAGTTCGCCGTTCTGGCATTGCGATGTGTCGGCGGCCTCCGCACCGCCTGACATCGCTATAATCCCGGCACTGAGCAGTCCATCCCAACGCCATCGCATCCGAAACTCCGTCTCAAGCCTACTTCGTTATGATCTCGGGGCCCATCACCGCGTTTGGCAGCACGGTCGAGATCCAGGGCACGTAGGTGATCAGGATCAGGAAGACGAACAGCACCGCCAGGAAGGGCAGAGCGGCCTTCACCACTGCCATAATCGGCATCCCGGCAACGCCCGCGGTCACGAACAGGTTCAGGCCAACGGGCGGCGTGATCATCCCAATCTCCATATTCACCTCCATGATAATGCCCAGGTGAATGGGATCTATCCCCAGTTCGATGGCGATCGGGAAGACCAGCGGTGCCACGATGACCAACAGGCCGGACGGCTCCATGAACTGCCCGCCGATCAGCAGGATCACGTTGACCACCACCAGAAACATGACCGGTCCGAAACCCGCATCCAGCATGGCCCTCGTAATGGCCTGGGGGATCTGTTCTTCGGTCAGCACGTGCTTCAGGATCAGCGCGTTGGCGATCACGAACAGCAGCGTGATGGTCAGCTTGCCAGCCTCGAACAGGGTCTTCTTAGTGTCCGGATGCACCAGGGCCGTCAGCAAGGCATACGGTTTGCGCCAGAGCGGCGTGTTGGCCTCTCCCTCCGCGGTCGCCAGTGGACCCATGTCCCTGTAAACGAAGGTCGAGATAACGAACGCATACACTGCGGCAACGGCGGCAGCCTCGGTCGGCGTGAAGATCCCGCCATAAATCCCCCCGAGAATGATGACGATCAGCAGCAGCCCCCAGAAGGCCGCGCCCGCCGAGGCTGCCACCTCGCCCCAACCCGCCCAGTCCCCCTTGGGCAGGTTGCGGAGTTTCGCGATCACGTAAATCGTGACCATCAGCATGAAGCCCGCCAGAAGTCCCGGCAGGACGCCCGCAAGGAACATACGCCCCACCGACACTTCGACTGCCGCCGCGTAGACAACCATCACGATGGAGGGCGGGATCAGGATGCCCAACGTCCCTGCGTTGCAGATGACCCCGGCGGCGAATTCCTTGGAATAGCCGACCTGCCGCATGCCCGCGATCACGATGGTGCCGATGGCGACCACGGTGGCGGGAGACGATCCGGACAGTGCCGCGAACATCATGCAGGCGAAGACACCTGCAATGGCCAG
>JBGCFK010000064.1:0-14037 GCA_045106875.1 Paracoccaceae bacterium
CCCGTTCACGGCGCAGGCCGGGTCTGATCAGACGCATGGATACTGGTTGACCGAAAATGGGAAAGCGATTGTCCAGTTTGCCGAATGCGGCGGCTCGACATGCGGCAAGATGGTCTGGATCGCGCAATCACGCGACAAATCCGGCAAGCTGAAACTGGACCTGAAGAATACGGACAATGCCAAGCGGGCACGGCCTTTATGTGGTCTGACGCTGGTGGGCGGTTTGAAGGAAAAGGGCAAGGTGCTTGACGGCTGGATCTACAACCCCCGTGACGGCGACACCTATTCGGTGAATGTGCAACCGTTGTCACCGCAGAAACTGAAAGTCCGCGGTTACGTGGGCGTCGAGCTGTTCGGATCCAGCCAAGTCTGGAAGCGGGTCGCGAGTGATCGGGGTGGTTGCTGAACGCACGCCCCTGTTTCTAGGATGCGTCAGCAGGCCAGGCCAGCCAGGCTCCCGCGATCTGAGCCAGCTCGCCAGGTTCGAACCCAATCAGAAGGCTCAGGCGCGCGCCTGCCTCATTGGTCGCATAAATCCGTTCGGCCAACCGGCCCCGACGGTAGCCCACAGGACGCGAGCGCCCGCGATAAACGCCCTTGTCGCCCGCAAGAGTGACGATCACGTCCAGGCCATCACGCGTGACCTTTGCAACAGGCCGGGACAGATCACGCAGCAGGATCGCGCCATCCGGCATCTCTTCGGCCACCAGAAAACCGTCAATCTTTAAGGACTTCGCCCGGATGCGCGCGGCAATACCGGTGGCATAGGCGATCTCGGCGCGCGGCACCAACAGCACCGAGCCTGCCGCCACGACCTGACAACCGCAGCCCTTCGGCGCCTCGGCCAGGCACTTGGTCAAGCCCTCCGCTGCCAGATCGGCGATTGGGCGTGTGGGCTGGTCCACCTGGGAGAAAGCGACGGGACATTGCTCGGCCGGACGACCGCGCACCAGCACACGCTGCGGACGCTTGGCAAGGTATGCGCGTCCTTCGGGCGAGCCGGAAAGCCACGGCAATCCACTCGCATCCACGAATCGCGTACCATTACGATCGCGCAATTCGGCAGGGTCGAGACGTGACATCAACCGCCGCGCGACCTCGACACCTGCTGCATCTTCCGCAGCGACAAGCGGCGGACGCTCCATCACCAGAAGGCGTTGGAGATCCAGACCCTGGGGATTGCGCACGCGCTCCGAGCCTGCCGATGGCGGCGGCCCAACACAGGCGGAAAGCCCTGTAAGCACACCAAAAAAGAGAAAGAACCTGAGCAAAACCATGTCCCAGCGCACCCTGTTTGTCCGCGCCTGATACATCTTATGCACTAGCCTCTACGCGCTGCCCCAAAACATGACAAAGTGTACTGACTCAACCACAAGTATGAAATAACTCTTTAGCACGCGGGAAACAAAGTGTTATCTAATTCATTGCAGAGTCAGGATAGGGGCTAGACTTGACAGACGCAGACGAAACCACAGACGTCATTTCAGGTCATGTGAAGTGGTACGACGCTGTGAAAGGGTACGGTTTTGTGGTGCCCCTTGCAGGCGGATCGGACGTTATGGTGCACGCGTCTTGCGTGCGCGCCTTCGGCAGGATTGCACTTGCCGAGGGATCCGAGGTGACGCTGCTTGCGCAGGAAGGCCCTCGTGGTCTGCAAGCGCACAAGCTCATGGACGTTGTCGAGCCGGAGAACGCCGAACCCATGATGGGTTTTGCCGAAGACTCCCGTCCAACCGAGTTCCTCGGAGAAGAAGTGGATGCAGGCCCCCTGCAACCTGCGCGCGTGAAGTGGTTCGACAAGCAAAAGGGCTTTGGCTTCGTCAACGTATTCGGCAATACCGAGGATATCTTCGTGCACATGGAAACGGTTCGCCGCTGCGGATTTCAGGATCTCTCCAGTGGCGAGGGCATGGCTGTCCGCACTTTCCGTGGACCACGCGGACTTATGGTCGCCGAGTTGCGGCTTTGGGAGACAGCCACGTCTGGCGACTGACATCCCGTCCGAACCCACCAAAGTTACCGCGCGATAGGCGAGTATTTCGCGCCTTCAAGGCTTGCTCCCAGCAGAACGCCGTCCTGCCCGAACACCAATCCGACCACGGGCTTGTTCAACAAGGTCGAGTTCAACTGCGCATTCAGGCCCTTGTCCGGGAAGGTCACCTCGGCATCCGCACCGACCTCCCAGCCATCCGCTCGCTTGAACCGGTCCACTGCGTCGTCAGTCATGAAGAACAGCACATGGCTGGAGGTCTGGATCCCAGCCTGAAGCCCAAACGATGCGGCGGCGACTGAATAGTACCCGGCAGCCGGGGGTCCGTACCCGCGCGCCTCGTTGTTGACCATCAGCGCACCCTCGCCGTAGCTGCCGCCCAACAGCAGCCCACCCTTCAAAACCTCGGGCATCACAAGCATAGCCCGTGCGCGGGACGAGAGCGCCCGCGATTCCGGGATCTCCTTGTACATCCGTCCTAAGGCAAGGTTGACGCGCGCATCGATCACGTCGCGGTCCTCGGCATTCGCGGACAATGCCGGGACAATCGCCGCTGCGGCCGCGGCTGAGACGAGCCACTGGCGTCTGGTAAACATGGATCCACCTCTTCCTCAACATGCCCGAGACGGTTTGTCCGCCTTCCGGTCTGCTCTGATTAACGGTACCTTAGCACAAATTCACCAGCGATAGGGACACAAGGCAGGGATACAACGAATGCCCAAGACAATGATAGAAATCGACGCCTCGGTGAACGTGCTTGGCGAGCGATTGGAAAACTGCTCGCTGAACCCGATGACGGGTTTTCTGCGCAATGGTTGCTGTGACACCTGCGCTGAAGATCAAGGCAGCCACACGGTGTGTGCGATCATGACCGCGGAGTTTCTGGAGTTTTCGCGTGCCGCGGGGAACGATCTTTCCACGCCCATGCCGCAGTTCGGATTTGCAGGACTGAAGGCCGGAGACCAATGGTGCCTCTGCGCCGGACGTTTCCTGCAAGCCTATGAAGCGGGCCATGCGCCGCGGGTCCGATTGCGCTCAACGCACCGCAAGGCATTGGAGATCGTGCCACTGGATGCATTGCGCGAATGCTCGGCCGAGCAGAACTAGAACCCACGCCAGTACCGTCCGTTAACAATCCGTTGAGGTTCCTGTAACTCTGCGTCACGCATGGGTGATTGGCTTGTCGGGGTCAACGCGGTTATGTAGGTCTCATGAAAACGCTGCTGCACTCTTCGCTTCTTGCTGGCGCGATTGCGCTATTTGCTCCCGCCGCACAGGCAGGCGACAATGTCGTCATGGTCGAGCTGTTCACCAGTCAGGGCTGCTCAAGCTGCCCTCCGGCTGATCACAATCTGGCCGAGCTTGCCGATCGCAGTGATGTGCTGGCGCTGTCCATGCACGTGGATTACTGGGACTATCTCGGCTGGCGCGACACGTTCGGCAGGCCCGAGAACACTGAACGGCAATACGAATACCGCCGTCTGATGGGCGCGCGCGTGGTCTATACCCCGCAAATGATTGTGCAGGGCGCTGTTGATGTGCCGGGTTATCGGCCTGACATGATCGAGGCCGCCATTGCCAAAGCCAGCCAGAATGCCCGGGAAGCCGGAATTCGTATTAACCACAATGACGGAATGCTTGAAGCCAGCATCACCGGCACGGGTGCACCGCGCGACTGCGTGATCTGGATGACGTCCTATGACAAGGTCGCCGAAGTCGATATCGAGCGCGGCGAGAATGCGGGCAAGAAGATCACGTATCACAATGTGGCGGACAATCTGATGCGCATCGGGCCATGGCAGGGTGGTAGCGATCAGACAATCAATCTGCCAAAACCCGATGCCGGTCAGGGTGTGGCCGTCTGGATCCAGAACGGCAAGACTGGCGAGATCCTGGCTGCCAGCTTCATCGAAGGTTGATGCAACGGGGCCTTGCGTACCAATCTCACTATTGTTTTCCGCACCCGGGAACCGCTTGAACACGTCTTCCATATGCAGCCGTGTCAGGGCTTGCAGCGCGTGCACATGCACTTGAGGCTCGACTCATCCGGATCCGGATGACAGCGGCATGGACATGTCTGTCATGAGAGTACGCGTCCGCATCGAGAGCCGAGGGCGGGATACAGGCGCCACAAAAGCGACGCCCGGCAGATGGTGCTTGCGCGTGGACGCCAGCAGCGAACCCGGTCCACTTGACCGGGCGTTGCTAAACCAGGTGCACAGCGCCGCACAAACACCCACCCTCTGACTGCTATCCGCGCGCTTCATCTTCGCAGGCCTGCCAGCGCGCATCATCCTGCGTCACCAGATCCGCCGCTTGGAACTTGCCCCGGTTGTAGTTGAAGTATTCGATCCGCGCGCGGGTCACGAGCCCGTCCGGCACCTTGTCGCCAAGGATCTCCCGCCAGCGATCCTCGATCAACACCAATGCGCCGGGATTCTCACGAAGTGCTGCCATGGCGCCGTCAGGATTGCCCAGACGGATCTCGGTATAGGTTTCGAACACAAGGCTCGGTTCGTGATATCCAAGACTGAACGCGGGGCCAGAGGCACATGCCTGATACTGAGCGATTGCAACTGCCATGCGCGGGCTGGCGAAAGCTGTCTGAAGCGTCGGGAAACCGCCCCACAGCACGGCCGGATAAAGCGCCATCGCAGCAACGAAGCTCGCTGCGACTTGCGCCAGAACCCGATCCTGCAAAGCCGCCTTGGCGGCAACGCATGCAGCGGCAAGTCCCAGTACCGCCAGCGGTAGTCCTGCCCAGGCGCCAGTGCCATCCAGCATTGGCGGCAGCACGATCACGCCGACACCAAGCGCAAGCGCGGGCAACATCACCAGCACCGCACTGACCCATGCGCACCAGCGCGGCGGCACTCTGGCCGCGCCAAGGATCCATGCCGCCAGCGCGATCACCAATGCAGGATAAAGCGGCAAGACATAGTGCGGCAGCTTGGTAGGCACTGCTTCCAACACGATCCAGAAGGGTATGACCCAGCCTGCCAGCAAGACCGTCCATGCTTGGCGGCGTTGAGCCCACAGCCAGCCTGCCGCCAGCGGGATCAACGCGGCCCAAGGCCAGAACGTCCCCCATACAATGCCCAGATAAAGTCCGGGCGGACCCCAGTGCTTCTCCTGCCCCGAGGTCAGTTTGGCCCCCATGTCACGGCCCAGAGACTCGGCGAAGAACGCGCCCTCGGACACGACCCCGATGGCAATCAGCCATGGCGCGACCAGCACCACGACCAGCGCGATCCCCGGCATCAGGTAGAACCGCGACAAGTCAGGCCGTGCACGCCGGACAATCCAGACCCACGCGATGGCGCATGCCGCGATCACGGGCACAATCGGACCTTTCAAGAGGATCGATGCAGCAATCCCAAGCCAGAAAACGGTTGCGCTGCCGCGACCGCCTTGCCCGATTAACAGATGCGACAACGCGCCCAGCACCGCTGCCGCCGTTGCCGCCAGCGCAGCATCCGTCTTGGCGATATGCCCCTCGACCACCATCAACAGCGCCGAGATCATCATAAGTCCGGCCAGAACGGCCCCACGCCCACCAATCAGTGGCCGCGCGCCCCACATGGTCAACAAAGCAACCAGCAATGCTGCAAATGCGGAAGGCAGTCGATAGGCCCAGATAGGCGCATCAGCCCCACCTGCGACACTGGCCGATGCCGCCTGCAACCAGTAGATTCCTGCAGGCTTCTTCCAACGCGGCTGATCCTGCAAGCGAATGTCGATCAGATCTCCGGTCTCGAGCATCTGCTTGGATGCCTGAACGAAGCGGCCCTCGTCCCGGTCGGTCACGGGCATCTCGGCCAGACCCGGCACGATCACGATTAATGCCGTCAAGGTAACCAGCAGAGCACCGCGCAAGGGCCGGTCAGCCGCCCAGTCAAGCAGGCCAGCCAGGAAGTATTCCAATCGGTCAGCCCAGATGCTTACCGACAAGGCCTTCACGGGGCGGTCTCCCAGATATCAGTTGTTGTCAGGCACGACTGGCAAGGGAACATCGTCATCCTGCGCACCACCGGATCCCACCGCACCAGACGGGATCAAAGGCGTCTCCAGATCGCCCGCGGCAGGCGTGTCAAACACCGAATCCTGCCGGCCACCCGAAATCACGGTCAGCGTAATCGACGTGCAGATAAACCCGATAGCAAGCAGCCACGTCACTTTACTCAGCGCCGAGGCGGCCCCGCGTGCCGATACCATCCCGCCACCACCACCGCCCATGCCAAGCGCACCGCCTTCCGAGCGTTGCAGCAGCACGACTGCGATCAGGCACAGAGCCAGGATCAGATGAACGACAAGAACGAGATTTTCCATGGGCCTAAATGTCAGTGTTCCGGAACGAGTGCGGGTATCTACCCGGTGCACGTCGTGTTGTCGAGGCGCAATCGCAAGTAGGTGAGGTGGGATTGATCGCGGGCGTCCAAGCGATAAATTCGGCCCCAATCAGGGAGCCCAGAGATGTCGCCGAATCTGACCGAGCCAAAACGGCAGGACCCAACATGGACCGAGGCCCTTGGCCTGCTGCTGCTGCGTGTCGGCTGCGCGTGGTTCATCTTCGTCTGGGCTGTGAACAAATTCCTCGCCCCCGGTCAATACGCCTTCATTCTGAAACGTTTCGACGGGATCGAGGCGGAACACTGGCTGGTCTTCGGCATCGCCGCAGTGCAGGTGGTGATCTGCCTCATGGTGTTCACGGGCCTGTTCCGAACGTATAGCTACGCTGCCCTCGCGCTGATCCATTCAGGCTCGATCTATCGCCAGTACGAGCGGTTCATCGAACCGTTCGCAATCTCGGACAAGGGGTTTCCGGTGAACCGGAATGCGACGATCTCGCTGGGGATATTCCTTGCCATGCTGGCATTGTGGTTGCTGCGGGATCGGGACATCTGGTCGATGGACGGTTGGCTACGACGCCGCCGGGCACGGGACTAGCGTGTACGCCGAGGACACATTCTTTCACCTCAGCCCCATGGGACGCATCGGACTGGTGGTGATCTCGGGTGCCATGGCAGCGCTGTGCCTTTGGGGAGTATGGATCCTTACACGGCGGATCGGCTTGCCTGCGCGGGTGCTGGCGGGCCTCGGCGCATTCTGCGTGTTCGAGTGGCTTGCCCCGCAAATCCACTACCTTTGGTACATTCAGGTCATCGACGGACTACCGCTCCAATGGGTCATTGGGGCATGGCCGGACCCAAGCGCGGTCTGGCGGATCATGGGATTTCAGGAAGCCTCCAGCCTGTCGACGCATGGGCGCGCGGCAATGGGCTGGACATTGCTGGGCACTGCAATCGCCGCGCCCTGGATAGGACGCGGCGACAGGTCTCGTGAACTTGCAGGCTGATCAACCGGCAGGCTGGGGCACAGGGCCATCATCACGGCGTTCGGTCATGAACTGATCGAACTCGGCGCGGTCCTTGGCCCGGCGCAGATTACCAAGAAACGACTCAAATGCCGTCTGCTCGTCCTGCAGGCGCTGGATGGTCTCGGCCCGGTAGTCATCAAAGGCCGAGTTGCCGGTCAGGCGCGTGCCCTTGTTGAACCAGGATTTCCGTTTTCCAGAACAGGTCATGCGTCCACTCCATATCATGTAACCCAGAAGGGCCAGGCCGATCGGCCAGGCCAGAATGAAGCCCAGCACCATGGTGGCAATCCAGGCGCCTTTCCCCCATTCGTCCAATTTCGCCTCTGCGCGGGCGAAGAGCTGTGCGATGCGATGCATCGGTCGTTATCTCCTTAGTTTCGTACATGTTAATGTTATTCACATTTACATATTTGGAGAATCCTCGCCGCGCTTCAAGAGGGGCAAGTGACTTTTATTGCGGTGCTGTTCAACGTGTCCGGGTGACAGACCCGGCTTGGCAGGAGAAAAGGCCCGTATGAAAGGTATCGGTGTGAGAGGTATTGGCCCGTGGCGCCCCCCGCGCATTCACCGCAATCGGGACGAGCCCGTGATGCGGTTTCAGGTCATGGGCGAGCGGTGTTCGGGCACCAATTACCTTTCCAAACTGATACTGCAGAATGTTCCCGGGCTCGAAGAGACAAGGGATGCCGGGTGGAAGCATGGCTTTGTCCTACCCCGAGGCGCGTGCCAGCCGAGCCTGCTTGTGCTGATCATCGTGCGCCATCCGGTGCGGTGGATTCAATCGGTGCACCGCGCGCCCTGGGAGCTTGCTCAGCACATGCACGCCCTGCAATTCGCTGCCTTCATACGCGCACCATGGGAGCCTGTCTCCAGCGGCAATGCACAGGCGGACGAATTGGACTTTGATCCAGCCTCTGGTCTGCCGTTCTCGAATGCTTGGGCGATGCGGGCAGCAAAGATCGAGCATCACGAGGCTTTGGCCGACATGCCCTGCAATGCAGCATACCTGAGGCACGAGGACGTCAACCGCGATCCGGCCCGGACCCTGCGCGCACTTGCGGACGGGTTCGGGCTAAGCCTCGCCCCGCAGATCACCGATGTGCGCACCTACAAGGAATCGCGTACTGCGCCCTACCTGCCGCGTCAGTTCCCCCCGATCTCGCCCGAGGACCGTGCGTTTCTAGATACTGCAATCGACCAGACGACCGAAAACAAGCTTGGATATGACCACCGCCACGTACCGCTTCATGACGGACTGGGGTCGTTCAGCTATCCGGTGATGTTGAGACGCTGGAAGATGGCCAAGGCGCGTCTGGGACTTGGGCGACCGATCAAACCATGAGCAAGGTGCCCTCGACTTGCAATCGTCCGGGATCAACCACCCCGGATCAATGGTCCGGTATCAGGCCAAGGCCGCGCAGATAGATCGCGGCACCCGCTTCCAGCATGTCGGCCGCAGCAATGGGGGCACGGCGGCGGGCATCCTCGGTTCCGTAAAGCTCGGTGATCCCGTAGGCCATGGCCCACAGGTGATAGGTCATCATGTGCACGGGCGGGCGTTTTGCAGGCGGCAGATGCCGCACAAGACCCTCGCAAGCAAGCCGAAGCACCCCCAGCGCACGATCGGCTGCCTCGGCCACATCGGGCTCTCGCATGCCAGGTGCAAACATGGCAGCCCAGGCCGCGCGCTCGGCACGGGCAAATTCCAGATAGGCCGCGCTCACAGCTTCGAACGCCCGCATCGGAGAGGGCCCGCCCTTTTTCAGCGCCATCTCGAGGCGTTCACAAAGCTGTTCGAACCCCTGCCGGGAAACTTCTGCCAGCAGCGCATCGCGATCCTTGAAATGTCGGTAGGGCGCGGCAGGACTTACGCCAGCGGCCCGGGCCGCATCTGCAAAACTGAACCCGTTCGGGCCATGCTTGGCGATCAGGCCCAGCACGGCCTTGACCAGCGCCTCGCGCAGGTTGCCGTGGTGATAGCCCTTGCGCCCGGTTGGTTCCTGCTCGTCCATCATGCCTTGGGGCTAACGGGAATTGCCGCGCGGGGGAACCGGTTTTCGCGACCCGAGCCGGTTGGGTTAGTTGAAGAGACCTTTGAACAGGCTCTCGACCGAGGGAAAGGCCGGGCCGCCGCCCTTGGCTGCGATCACCAGTTGGCCGTCCAGCATGTAGGCCGTGCCAATCGGAGCGCCGCCCGGCCGTTGCAAACTCACGCCATCGCGGAACTGCAAGCGACCGACAGTATAGCTGACCGCTCCCAGACGGGGCAGATTGCTGGTCAGCACAACCGGGCTCGACTGGAAGGTCGGTTCAGCGTCGGCAGCGATGACCAGCTGACTGCCGTTTCGATAGACATCGCCCAAGACAATCCCTTCACTGGCATCCGAAGGGCTGAGTGTCTGCGGAAAGAGCACCCCCACAAGGGGCGTACCGGACAGGTCAACCCGGTCCTCGGATCGCGCATTCAGGGCAGCCTCGGGCAAGCCCGCCCGCAAGGTGCGGCCCGGCAACAGGACGACCAGTTCCCTGGGCTGAAAGGCGCCACCATCAGCATTGCGAAAACGCAGAGGCTCGCCGACGGAGGGACGATCCTCGATCCCACTGCCGCGCTCGGCTGCTGAGACAGGCACCGCAACGCAAAGCCCGATCAACATGGTTAGAACAATCTGTTTCATGTGCATGAAACGCAGACCTTGCGTGGCTCCGTCGGCAAGATCATTCCCACAGCCCCTGCGCCGGCATCATTCATCCACATCATCAGTATCCAGCTGGCCGGACAGTTTGCGGCGCACATGGCTCCACGAAAGACCGATGCCCAGCACCAGACCGACCCCCAGCAGGATGATCCACTGCAACAGCCCGGGATCCTCGGGCGTCAGTATCTGATAGTCGAACAGCACCCACATGACCGCAGCGATCAGGGCGGCCACCAACAGCACGCCAAAGATGCCGATGGACCGGAAGGTCGCGCGAAAGCAGATCACGTAGCCTATCAGCATGATGACAGAGGCAAGTGCCTTCAGCGGCAGATCGGTCTCGAACCCCTCGCGCAGCCAGTGGTAGAGCGACGGGCCAAGGGGGTTGTAGGTCGCAAGCACCAGCACGGTCGCGAAGCCAAGCCTGAGGATGAAGCCAACTGGTCCCATGCACGTCTCCCGATTCCCGTCTGCCCGGCACCCTGCCCGTCCGCGCGGCGCTCCGCAAGAACGCGCCCCTTGCCGACAGGCCTGCACAGGCGTAAGAGCGCGGCCCATGTCCTTCACACTCGCCATAGTCGGGCGCCCCAACGTGGGCAAGTCCACTCTGTTCAACCGCTTGGTTGGGAAACGGCTGGCATTGGTGGATGATCAGCCGGGCGTGACACGTGATCTGCGTGAAGGCGAAGCGTCGCTGGGAGATCTGACTTTCACCGCCATGGATACGGCAGGGCTGGAGGAAGCCACCGATGAAAGCCTGCCCGCCCGGATGCGCCGCCTGACGGAACGCGCAGTGGCGAACTCGGATGTGTGCCTCTTTGTCGTGGATGCGCGCGCAGGGGTTTTGCCCGCCGACCGGACCTTTGCGGATCTCTTGCGCAAATCCGGCTCGCCCGTGATCCTTGCGGTCAACAAGGCCGAAGGCCGGGTTGGCGAGGACGGCGTGATGGAGGCATTTTCGTTGGGGCTGGGCGAGCCTATTGGTGTCTCTGCAGAGCATGGCGAGGGGTTTGGCGAACTTTACGCCGCGCTCCTTCCGCATTCGGAGCATTTCAAGGCGCAGGCCGACAAGACCGCCTTTGACCCGCGCGCCGATGAGGACCCGCTGGCCGAGAACCGTCCCTTGCAGATTGCCGTGACCGGACGGCCCAACTCGGGCAAGTCGACCCTGATCAACACGATCCTTGGCGAGGACCGCCTGCTGACGGGACCAGAGGCCGGGATCACGCGGGACAGCATCGCCGTCGAGACCAACTGGGGCGGGCGGCGGATCCGCATTTTCGATACGGCGGGGCTGCGCAAGAAGGCCAAGGTCCAGGAGAAAGTCGAGAAGCTCTCGACCAGCGACGCAATCCGTGCGGTCCGCTTTGCCGAAGTGGTGGTTGTGCTGATGGAGGCTGACAACGCTTTCGAGACCCAGGATCTGCGCATTGCCGACCTGACCGAGCGCGAGGGCCGCGCGATCGTGCTGGCCGTGAACAAATGGGACGCCGCCGAGGACCGTCAGGCTTTGCAAAAGGACCTGCGGGAGAAAGCGGAACGGCTGTTGCCGCAGCTGCGCGGAGTGCCGCTGATCACGATGTCAGGGCTGACAGGACGCGGGCTTGACCGGTTGGCTGAGGCGATCACTGCGACCCACAAGGTCTGGAACACGCGCATCCCAACGGCAAAACTGAACGAATGGCTGGAAAGCATGGTTACGGCGCACCCGCCCCCGGCACCAGGTGGGCGGCGGATCAAGCTGCGATACATCACTCAGGTCGGCACGCGCCCGCCCAGCTTTGTACTGATGTGCTCGCGTGCGGATGAGATGCCGGCAAGCTATACGAGATATCTGGTAAACGGCCTGCGCGCAGACTTCAAACTGCCGGGAGTGCCGATTCGACTGGCTCTACGCCAACCCGAGAACCCCTACGAGAACAAGAAGAAGCGGCGGTGACAGTGTCGCCCTGCGGGCCTCGTGGAGGCTCTGCCTCCACACCTCCGAGGTATTTCTGGCAAGATGAATTGGTGTACGCATTCAGTGCGGCGGGCGCCGACGTGCTCTGGTTGCTTTCGGACCAATGTGGATCGGCCTCATCGAAGGCAACACAAAAGCCCCCGGGTATGGCAAGGTATTCTTGAGCGGTATTGCCCCGTAAAAACCCTAGAGCGTTTTCGGAGCAAATCGGTCACGAATACCCTGCCGCGCTTCGCGCTCTCGGGCCATTCGCGAACTGACCGGTCCAATCAGCTCCGAAAACGCCCTAGCGCAGATCGACCCTACCCTGAGCCCCCACGGCAAGATGCACCATCAACTTGTCTGCAACTTCGGATGTCGTGGGATGACCTTTTGTGTCTTCACCCGGGTGAAAGCGTGCACGAACGGCCGTCGCCATGGGCGGCGTCGCGGCCAGCAGGACCCGCATGGAAGATGTTGCCGCGGCCTCGCCACCCCATCGCAAAACCATATCCGCTGCCGCCGTCTTGCTCATGGCATAGGTCGCCTGAAACTGTTGTTCGTCGGCATCCGGGTCAGAAAAGAACACAGCCCGCCCGGCCTCAGCCCGCCGCAGCAACGGGTCGAGCACCCGGATCAGTCGCTGCGGCAAGCGGATGTTGGTCGCAATCGTACGGTCCAGATCCTTGCCATCTATATGCTCGACCGGGGTCATACCCGCAGGGTAGATCGCTGTATGCACCCAGATATCCAACCGCCCCCAGCGGTCGTGAATGGCAGCGCCCAATCGCTCCAAAGCAGGGTCATCATTCAGATCCAGCGGCACCAGCGTCGCCTGTCCGCCCGAGGTCTTGATCTCATCATCCAGCTCCTCCAGCCCGCCCACAGTGCGCGCAGCGGCAATCACATGCGCACCGCGCGCGCCCAGAGACCGGGCCACGGCATAGCCCAGCCCGCGCGATGCACCGGTCACCAGTGCTATCTTGTCGTTGAAGTCTTTCATGCGACAGGTGTCTGACACGAAACCGGCCCATAGAGCCAGAGCAACAGCCCAAAATCCGGCGGGAAGCGGCAAAGTGCCCACGCATCCCCGACAAACGCGTAAACAGCGACCAGACACCACGCATAAGCCAGCCAATTACGCATGTTCATGGCCAGCAAGAGCGCGGTGATCTGAGCGCCCATAGGCTGGGCACCCTTCCTGCGCGCATGGTTCGTCCAGACCCACAGCAGCACCGTCATCAGCGCCGCCGGAACCGAGATCACGTTCCACCACGCCAGCCGGTCCAAATCCAGCATCAGCAGGATGTGATAGGGCGTCAGCGGGGTCTGGCCGTCCCGAACCTCCTGCAGGCCGGCCACCTGATTCCAGTCCAGGGCGAACCATCCGGCATAGGCCAGCGCGCCAATGGCCAGCACGATCTGAAGCCACTCCCAGATCGTGGTGTTCTGCCGGGCGAGGAAATCACGTCGCCCGTCCGCATCCCGCAACTTTGCCGGGATCCGGGTCAACAGGATCGGCACGTAGAGCCAGATCGTGGATTTCAGCGAGAACCGGTAGAGGAAGGTTGGCAATGCCCAGGACAGGGTTAGCAGAACAAATAGGGATTTCCACAACCAGTTGTCATTGCCGCTCAGGTCCTTGAGAAAACCTTCGAACGAGTCACTTGGCGTCACTTCCCGGATATCCGGCACCAGTTCCGGCGCCTGTGCGGAATCAACCAGAAACAGGACCCGGCGCAGATTTGCCGGCAGGGCCCGCAACCCGGCCCGCAGATGCCAGACCGAGGTGACGAAGCGCAGCGCAAGTGCCGACAGGAGCGCACCGACCCCCAGACCGGCCATAGAGCCTACCAGCGCGGCCGGAACTGTAGTGATCAACAGGAGCAGTGCAATCCAGGACCCCAGCCCGGCCCAGCCCGTCGCAACTGCCATCCCCGTCACGCCGACGACCGGCAGGCCGAGCAGGAGGACCCAGACTCCTGTGTCTTCCCGCCACGCAGAGAACCTCCATCGCAGCACCGCAATCTCGACG
>JBGCFK010000065.1:0-10027 GCA_045106875.1 Paracoccaceae bacterium
GGGTGACGGGCGGCGGGGACGAACCGGCCGCCGACGAAGGATTTTCGGATGCGCCCGCCGCAACCCCCGTCGCGCCCTGCGAGGGCGCCCTCAGCCCTGAAGAGGCACAGGCCCTCTTCGACGATATGGCGGCTCAGGCCGACATCCCCTTCGATTTCCCCCCCGATTGCTGCTACGCGCGCGCCGAGCGCATGTCGCAACTGATGACCGGGCGCGGGATCGAGAACCGCAAGGCATGGGCCTATGCAAGCCGCCCGTTCGGCACGTTGGACCCCACCAATGCGGATGGATCGCTGGTGCGTTTTCCACCCGGTTCCGGCGATCCGGTACAGTGGGGATATCATGTGGCGCCAACGGTTCTGGTGCGCCAGCCGGACGGGACGTGCCGTGACATGGTCATTGATCCTTCCCTGCGTGATACGCCGGTTACGGTCGACGAATGGGAGGGGCTGATGGGCGGTGCCTCGACCTCCGCCAGCACCCCCAATGACATCTTCTACAGGAATGACACTGGCACCCGTGAGATTCGTCGCAGTGACCTGACGGATGCAGAGCGGATCGAAGAGCCCTTCGCCAAGCACCGAGCCGCACGCGACTCGGAACTGAGGCCATAATGCGGACAGCGTTCACAGCAACGCTGCTTGCGCTTGTCCTGGCGTGCGTGCCGATGGACAGAACGCAAACAGAGGAGAGCCCGGCGATGCGGTTGCAACTCAAGACGATCACCGGCTTCGAGGAAAGCGCGGACAGGCAATCGCTTGTGCTCAGTTTCGAAGGGGATGAGCCTGTCACCGTGACGACTGGCGCGGCGCAGATGGACGTTGAACGTGACCGCCCTTGGTTGCGCGGCGCGGCTGGTCGTGGCGCCCCCGTCGCCGTCGATGCCGAAACGGGTCAGATCCTGCCCGCGACCGTGGCCCTCGAGGTTATGTGGGGGCACGACGGACCGGATGCGGATGGCCGCTTTGTGGTGTTCGGCCCCCCACGCCCAGGCGCGATGTATCTCGTTCCTGAAACGGATGCGGACAAGGCACTGCTCGACACGATCAGGTCCATTGTCGCCGAGGATCAGGGGGCTGTTTTTGCCCTGCGTAACGCCGCCTGGATCGAGGATGTCCAACCGCTCGACCCGGACACCGCCATGCGGTATTTGGGTTTCGGTGGGCAGTAGAGCACAATGCGAAATAAGTGATGCATCTCGCATCAACTGACGCGTTGAAATCTCTGGTTTCAGGCAGCGTAGGGTGAAGCAGGTTCTTCGCGTTGTGCTGTAGATCAGCGGTCGAAGAGCGCCCGTTTCAGAGGTACGCCTGTTGCGTCGGATAGCCACGAAGGGGGTATTTCGCCAGAACACCCCCTTGATTGGCTCAAAAACGTCACGCGCGCGTGACAGATATATTACTGAATGGTTATTTTGACCTTCTGGCTGTCACCCTTCGCACCGGCCAGACGTAGTTCGTACTGTCCCGGACGGATCGCGACAAAGCCAAGTTCGATCGTTCCTTCGTCATCAAATTCTAGGCTATCGAGGCCCAGAGGGCGGATTTCGAGGTCGTTGATGACGATCTCGTCAATCCAGATCGCACGGAAGAACTCCGGTCCGACCAATGTCAATTCCTGACTGCCATCTGCTACGATCTCGACTTCGTAATAGGCACCGGATTGCAGGGCCCACGGTCCTTCAGACAGTGGTTTTCCAGCGCCAATTGTCAGTTCAGGCAGCTCGGCACTGTTACATTTTGCGAAAAGGCCTGCGAATCCAAGATCCGTGCAGAGCGGCGCCGCTTGCGCACCGACAGACATCAGTGCGGCAACGGCTGTGATTGCGAGATAATTCATAAATTCCTCCCGTTCATTTTTGTGAGTGTCCGCATCAGTTTGGCGAGACGACAACGCCCCAAGGCTGTTCGCCAACCTGAATGGATTTGATAACTTTCTGGTCGGCGACATCGATCACCGAGATATCGTTCGAGTTGCCGTTCGTGGTCAAAAGATACTTCTCGTCCGGCGTGAAGGCCATCTGCCAGACGCGCTGCCCGACCAACAGGTATTCTTCGACCTCGTCGGTGTTGCCATCGATGACGGCTACGCGATTTGCGGGGCCGAGCGCGACAAAAACCTTCTTGCCGTCCTTCGTTGCACGTACGCCAACCGGCTGCAGGGCCTCTGGCGGAACACCCGCCACCTCGAAATTGATTTTCTTTACGATCGCGCCGTCTGCAGGATTGATAACGCTGACCGTTCCGCCGATCTCGGCACTGACATACAGCTTGGTGTTGTCCGCAGTGAACTCGGCCACGCGGGGACGCTGATCGACCAGTGTGTTGTGGAAGATCTCGAACGTCTCGGCGTTGATGAAATGCGCCATGTTGGTGGTCTCGGAAGTGTTGATCACAACCTTGCCGTCGGGGCTGATAGCCATGCCTTCCGGCTCGACACCGACGGGTATCTCAGCGAGCACGCTTCGTTTCTCGACATCCACCACCGTGACGATGTTGTCATCTTCGTTCGCGATGTAGAGCGGGTTGCCCGAGGGGTGCAGCACGAACAGCTCGGGATCTGGACCCGAAGGGAGTGTGTGGATCTGCTTCAGAGTCGTTGTGTCGAATACCCTGACTGTATCGTCATCAGAGGCGCACACGTAAAGGTGCTTGCCATCAGGTGATAGAGTGACCCCTCGAGGCCGCTGCCCACCATCGATGGTTGCGGTCACCTCCCAGGTTTCGGAGTCAATAATAGTAACTGTATTGCCCTTTTCGTTGGTGACATAGACCGTGTAACCCAAGGCCGGCCCGGCTAGGCTTGCCGCAAAAACTGCTGCGCTCAGCATCTTGAACATGGTCACCTCCAGTTATTTCGCTCTCTGGATTTCTATCTTAGTAACGTTACTAGTCGTCGGGTTACCGGTTGGGTCAACACCGAGAGCATTACTATCTGAGCATAAGAGAATAATAATCGCACGTAGCTGGGTTGGGTGGCTTGCGTTGCGCGGAGGGTCGGGCGAAAGTTGGGTCATGAATAGAATTCTGATGGCATTGGGCTTGATCGGGTTGCTGGTTCTGCCTGCGGGTGGGGCGGAGCTCAAGCCGGGCGCGAAGCTCGCATTCTTCGGAATGCATTTTATAGATACATCTACCGAAGGTGCCTATAACGGCGTTCGCGAAGACGAAACCGCGCGGGTCGCGCTGATTGAGGCCTTCATCATAGAGCAATTCTCAGATCGCGGGTTCAAGTTTCTCGATATCTCGCCGGTGCAAGAGGATGTGGATCGCATCGTGAATCCGGCCGATTGCAACTATTGCGACGTGCTGATGGCCCGCAAACTGGGCGCCGACTACTCGGTGACGGGCGAGGTCCAGAAAGTGTCCAACGTGATCCTCAGCATGAATATCGTGATCCGTGACGCGCCCGAGGGGCAATTTGTCAAAGGCATGTCTGTCGATATCCGTGGCAACAACGACGATAGCTGGTTGCGCGGCGTCAGGTACATTCTGAAGAACAACATCTTTCGCAGTAAATAGAGGCGGGTTGCCCGCTCAGATCGAAAAGGGAGACACTCCATGCGTCTGTTCACCTACATCGCCGCATTCTGCGCCGTGCTGATGGCCATGCCCGTCGAGGCGCACGGTCCAACGCGTCAGAAAGTTGTTGTCAAGACCACGGTCGCCGCACCGCCTGCCGAGGTTTGGGCCGTGATCGGTAATTTCCAGGATATGAGCTGGCATCCCGTCGTGCATTCCAGCACAGGCGACAAAGGCAATGAGATTGACGCGACGCGTGTCTTGAGGCTTGGTGCAGCTGATGGTCCGGTCATTGACGAGGTGCTCTACAAATACAAACCCGAGAAGATGAGCTATTCCTATCGCATCACAAAAGTGAAAGTCGAAGTGCTGCCGGTGACGAATTACTCCGCCCATATCACAGTCCGACCATCAGGCGCAGGTTCCGAGATCGAATGGAAGGGTGCGTTTTATCGCGGTTACCCCAACAACAATCCACCACCCGAGTTGAACGACGAAGCTGCCGTGAAAGCTGTCACCGGGGTATACGAAGCTGGTATGGCGGCGCTCAGGGAACGGTTCGGAGCGCTGAACTGATGCGCCTTATGGCAGTTGTCTGGTTGGCGTTCTGCTGGCCAGCTGCTGCCGATATCGCCTTTGTCACCAATCAGGGATCGGATGATGTTTCGGTTGTCGACCTTGATCTTGGCAAAGTGCTCCGAACCATTCTGGTGGGCGGCAAACCAGCAGGGGTTGCAGTGGCGCCCGATGGCTCGGCGGTCTATGTTGTCAGCCCTGATGGGCCATATGTCTCGGTACTCGACGGCAAAGGCACTCGCGTTCTGCGCCAGATTCCGCTGGACGGCGGGCCTTTGGGTATCGCCGTGCATCCCTCGGGAAGCCCGGTTTATGTGGCAGACTGGTACGGTGCACGGGTCTGGATGATCGATCCTGCTGAGGGCATCATTGGCGAGATCACGACGGGTGTTTCTCCCTCCGGTCTTGCGGTCACTCCGGATGGGAAATGGCTGTTGTCGGCGGACCGCGACTCGGACCAGGTGACTGTGGCAGATGCGGCAACTGGTAAGGTGCGCGCAGGCGTCAAAGCCGGCATCCGGCCCTTTGCGGTGACGATCGGGCCGAATGCAACGCGAGCGTTCACGGCGGATGTGGGCTCGAACACAGTTACAGTGATTGATATCGCGTCAGCAGAGGTTCTTGACACGATCCCAACAGGCGCGCGTCCCTATGCGGTTGCCTTTGCCCAAGGTCGGGGCTTCGTGACGGACCAATATGCGGACACTGTGACAGTCTTCGATGCAACCACTCTTGAAGTCGAGGCAACGCTTGATGTTGGCGAGTACCCCGAAGGTATCGCCCCCACCTCGGACGGACGCCACGTTGTTGTGGCCAACTGGTTTTCGAACACTATCCAGGTGATTGACGCGAAAACGCTGGATATCACCGCGGAGATCGCAGTCGGAGATGGCCCGCGCGCCTTCGGTGCATTCATAATGCCGTAGTATTCGGTACACTCCTTGGAAGAAAGAATCACTCTAGAGTCGGGATTGGGTTTTGGGAAAGGGAGCGCAATGAAATCAGAATCAATGTTTATGGGGCTTGGGGGCCTCGTCCTCGGCGTGTTCGTCGGGATGAACGTGGGCAATTCCGGCGCCGACAAATCTGAACGTCGCATCATGAGTGATGTGGACAGCACGGTGGCCGCGATGCAGGAACAGGTCCTCGCGTTGGACGGACGGCTTGCTGGACTTGAAGATTCGATTGCAGCTGGCGAAGCAAGCCGCGCAAGCTTGAGTGAACAAATTGACGGCGCGGTGAGTGCTTTGTCTGACAATTTGGGTAACATGTCAGCGTCCATGGCGGCCAGCATTGCCGAAGCCGACGCGGCTCAGGCAGCGGCTATGGAAGAAAGATTTGCGGCACTTTCTGGCTCGATCGGCAAGATGGCATCGACTGCTGCCGCCCCCGCTCCGGTAGAGACCGCGATAGCCGCGGCGCCTGCAACTGCGGAAGAGACACCTGCCTCAACAGCGCAAGGCACGAAGGTTGGACAGACGGCTTCTCTGTTGGATGGCAAGGCACGGGTCTTTGTCTCGGGGATGGATGCTGATGCGGGAACTGTGCGTGTCGCGGTAAACGGTCAGGGGCTTGCCATGTTGGGCGGGGCACTACCGGTGACGTTTGATACCGATGGGGAGACTTGTACGCTGAACCTTGATGCGCTTGACGCTGGTGGCGCGCATATGTCTGCCGCGTGTATCGCAGCTGTTGAAACCGTGGTCACGCCCACTCCTGGCCCGACGGCGAGCCAAGAAGCCGTGGCATCTGGAGGAGAGCCCAAGGGTCCGGGCCAGACTGCGTGGCTATTGGATGGCAAGGCTCGGATTTTCGTATCCGGTGTGGATGCCGATGCAGGTACCGCACGCGTGGCAATCAATGGTCTTTCGACTGCAGTCCTCGGTGGGACACGTCCGGTTACTTTCGATGCGGAAGGTGCGACATGTACGTTGCAGCTTGATGACCTTGTAGAGGGTCGTGTAAAGATGTCGGCATCCTGTAACTGACATCAGATCGGTATGGGTGGGGAAACGCACAACCAGGAGTATCGCCGATGATTGCGCGCAGGATCGTTCTGGCAGCCATATTCGGCGGCACTTTCGCTTGCCAGGCCTTGGCCGAGAGCAGTTGGGATTTCCTGAAAGACGAGGTTTTTGACGGTCGCGAACCGGTCATCTCGGCGGACATCGTCGCGCTGGAGGCACCTTATCGTACACAAAACGACCCGCGTACGGATATTGGTGCGCGTGTGAACATGCCGTTTGGCGAGTTCGTAAAATCAGTCACGCTGATCCTTGATGAAAATCCGATGCCGGTTTCTGCTGTTTTCGAGATGGCCGAGCCGCAGCGGGCGTTTGCATTTCGTGGCACCATGCGGGTGAACGGACCGACCATGGTCCGCGTGGTTGCCGAGACTGATCAAGGGAAGCTCTATATGAGCGAGACCTTCGTTAAGACCTCCGGCACGGGCGCGTGTTCTGCTCCGCCGGGTACTGACCCGCTTCTGGCCCTGCAAACGATTGGAACCATGAAGTTCCGCATCGTGCCCGAAGTCAGCGAGAAGCTGCTGGCCAGTCTGGACAAGGCAGCTGCTGCGAGTGGTGTGCCGGTCACTGGGCGGATGGTGGAACTGGATATCGAGCATCCAAGCCACTCTGGCATGCAGATGGACCAGATAACCTTGTTGTTCATTCCTGCCAGATACGTAGAAACTGTGGAAATCAAGACTGACGGCAAGCCGCAGTTCACGATGACCGGGTCGATTTCGTTCAGCGAGAACCCGGCCATTCAGTTCGAGATTCCAGGAACTTCTGTTGGTGTTGGCGTGAAGATGACCGACACCAAAGGCGCTGTCTTCGAAGAAGAGTTCAACCTCTCAGGCGGCTGACCCCAGATCCTGCATGGATGTAGCCGGTCAGCGGCGCGGGCAGCGCGATGTGTGTATAACGCCGGAGATTAAAACCGTGGCAGCGCACGCGGTGTCGAACAGATGTACAGCACAGATCCGATAGCCTACGGTTAAATCGGAGGCGACGCCTTGTGGGTCTACAGAAGCTCCGCAATCGGCGGGATTTTCTTCCACTCTGGTGTCGGCTGATCAGCATCAATTTTGGGAAGATGTCGGGACGGGGTGACCTCCTCCATCTCCGGAATGTAGCGTGGGCAATTCGGGTATACGTGCCGCACAGCCACCTCCACAATCCGCTTGGCCCCCGGGTACTCGGATAGTGCAGGATGATCGTCATGCACCTTTGCCTCGCCGTTGACCCGAACGCGCAGAAACAATGCACCCTGGCCTTCTTCCGCCCCGAACTTCATGAACAAGATCCCGACATTCGGGTTTGTCAGGATATTGCCCAGAGATTTGTACATTCGGTTCCCGTCGTAGTCGGGGAAGATAATCGTGCTTGGATTTGTCACGCGCACGAAGCCTGGCTCACCACCTTTGAACGAGCAGTCCGTGTTGCCCTCTGCCGATGTGGCCAAGAAGAAGAATGGCACGGCTTCGATGAATGCCTTGAAGTCGTCCGAGATCCGGTCGCTCTCGACCAGTTCAACGATCTTGTCGGCCACGGCCCGTCCACCGTAGCGATCCTGCAGTTCCCGATTGCCGTCATGGAACATGGTCATTGCGTCAACTCCTGAAGCTCGAACCGCTTCACTTTCTCGACAGGGTAATCTTCGAACGCCCAGCCATCGGTGCCATCGGGGTACCAGTACACAGTCGTATACCCATACTCGAGAGCACGCTTGGCTGCGTTCCAGGACATCCAGCATTCTGCGAGGCAGAAGAAGAGGACCGGGTGTTCGAACGCACCGTCCGTCACTTTCTCAAGCCCTGCTTGGAAGTAGGCATGGGTATCTTCGTGGATTTCTCCGTACCCAACATTGGGCAGCCAGATCGCGCCGGGAATCGAACGCCTTGGCTTCTCCCGCCAGATCGTACCCTCGGGCAGGCCCGCCGGTCGGGGTGGACGTGGCAGGACATCCACGAAGGCTGTCTTGCCATCTTCCCAAATCTGATGAGCTGTTGCATCGTCGACAACGGTGGCACCAGAGAGCGTTTTGGGCACCGGCGCCCGGTAGTGATCCATGCGATAACCGGTAGGTTCGGTGTCTGATGCCGAGCCGGGCAGGCCAAGGACCGCGCCTAATACGATCCCAAGCCAGGCCTGTTTCACTGTTCCTGTGCTTTCAGGGCCGTTCCGTAGTCCTCAAGCAACGGCACGCCGTATTCGGTGAGGATTGCGTCGATCTCGCCCTGATTGCGGCGGATCAGTTTGTTGAGCTCGCGCTTCCACTTCAACTCACCCTGCCGGACACCCATGGTGATCCGATAAAAGAGCCTTGGCGCGCCTTCTTCTTTCAACAGGGGCGTCATCTTCAGCCCACGGTCCAGAGCGTACTTTCCGCCAAGCGGGCCCCAGACCATGGCAGCGTCGGTCTCGCCTGCCAGCACATCATCCATCATCTGTTCGACGGGCGATTCAACGCGCCGATCGACCATCAACCGATATCCCTTGGCATCGCCTATCAGTCCCTTGCGAGCCATATGCGTTGCAGGAGGCGCACCGGCCATGACACCGATTTTCTTGCCCTTGAGGACAGGGTCACCAATGTGATCGACCGAGGCCAGGTCGCCGTCCGGTTTGGTCACGATGGCATAGGTCGAGACGTAGTAGTGGTTGGTGTTCAGCACCATCTCATGCCCTTGCGCAAAGCCGATGATCACGTCACACCGATTAAGCCCGATGGTCCGGCGCACGAAGCCGAGGGCCTGCGGGAACCATGTGTATTCGAGTGGTCGATCAAGTTTGGCTGCAAAAAGCTCGGCAATCTTGTTCTCGAAGCCAGTGCCGTCCTTGCTGGACAGCGGCTCGTTTGCCGGGTCAGCGCAAACGCGGAAACGGGACTGAGACACCAGATCAGAGGTCTGAGCGAATGCAGACGGCGCTCCAAAAAGCGCCGCCAAAACCGCAGCAATGCAGGCCTTAGCCGCCCATGCAGGCATCTTCGGCCTCCGAAAACTCTACGGATTTTTTCTCTTTCTTGCCCGGACGGCCGCGAGGAATAGCTTCCACCCCACGCGCCTTCAGATAAACATAGATGTCATCCAGATAGCACATGACATTCGGGTTCTCGCCAAACGCTGGCATGACCGAGTTCTCGGACGCGCCAACCTTCTTGCGACCGTTCACCACCACATCGACGAAGTCGTAGTAGTCCATGTCCACTGCGGACTTTTTCAACGCGGGCGCATAGGTCGAACCTTCGCCATCCGGACCGTGGCAGACATGGCATTCCGCGTGGTAGCGCCGAAAGCCGGAGAATGTGTACCAATCAACGACGCTGTCTTCACCAACGTTGAAGGTTGGCACATCGTCTGCGGTGAAGTGTTTGCCGCCTTCGCTATAGCTTGACGCGATGTTGTCTGCCCCTGCAACGCTCACAATGGCAGATGACAGCAATGCAAGCAGAGCAGCTCGATGGAGCTTCATACGTCTTCCTCCCCAGGAAGTTGATTTGGTCAATAAACTCGACGCTAGAACGAAATCCGGCGCAGGAACAAGCTCCCGCGCCGGACTATTTTATAAGCGTTTCCTAAGGATCAGTCAGGAATTGCAAAGACCGTCAGCTGACCACCCAGTGCGGTATAGTTGCTGAGAGCAGCATAGCCGCCCACTGCACCCAGGCCGTCATTCGGGTTGGTAAGACCAGCTGCCAGGCCGATGCCGGCCCAGCCGCCAACACCCGACAGGATGCCGACATACTGTTTGCCATCATGGCTGTAGGTCATCACGTTGCCAATGATGCCGGATGGGGTCTTGAACTTGTAGAGTTCAGCACCCGAGCGCGCGTCGACCGCTTTCAGATGACCTTCCAGCGTACCGTAGAATACGATGTCACCAGCGGTCGCAAGAGCGCCCGACCAGACCGAGAACTTCTCG
>JBGCFK010000066.1:0-6825 GCA_045106875.1 Paracoccaceae bacterium
ATTGGCCGCGCGACCCGAGACGCGCCGGGCAAGCCGCATGCGCAGTTCACGAACCTGGTGGCGGAGCCTGGGGTCGAGACAACGGTGGTGGCCGATGCTGTCAACGACATGCTGAAGGCGATTTCTGGCGCGATGCTGATGGAACAGGTGCTGGCCCCGAACTTCAAGTTCTACCGCCGCGAGGATGGCGACATCCGCGAGCCGGTGCAGACCGACAAGGACGGCACGGTGCACATCGGGATCAAGGGGCTGCTGGAGCCTCCGACGCCGCGTGCACGCGCGATTGTCGAGAACGACATGAACGAATTGGTCGCCAAGGCCTGCGCGGCGATGGACCGCAAGGTGGTGGCCGACGACGTCGCGCCGGAGGTGGCGACCCAGATGGTGCTGACAGACATTGTCGAGCGGAGCTACGAGGACCTCACGGCCGACGAGACCGAAGCCGTGCGGCAGGACCTCGCCGCGCGCATGAACTTGATCCAGATGGCTAAGAAGGAGGCCGAGCAGGCCGCGGCACGAGCGGGAGGTGAAAGCGCTGGTGGCGAAGATGACGATGAGGATGGCCCCAACCTTTCGCTGCTGAACATGGTCAAGCGTTTCGTAAACGTGCGCGAACTGGACATCGACCTCATCGACAGCGTGAACCCGTTCAAGGAGGGCTTTGACGTCGCCTCCAAGGCTCTGGATACGCCGCTGCTGAAGACCATCCAGAACGCCATGATCTCGCAACGCATCCAGATGACCGAGGCCGAGGCGCTAGTGCTCTGGCCCCGCATCAAGCGTTTCCGGGCGCAGGAAGGCCGCGAACCGAACCCGCACTCCGCCGACGCGCTTGAGAAACGGCTGGCCGAGGCGCTGGCGTATGTGAAAGCGAAGAAGGCGGAACGCGCGCGCGCTGCTGCGGAGGCGTAACAGATGCCGCGCTACCGATCGCTGGACGAGATCTTCGACGAACCCGACGAGTACGGGCTTCTTGAGGTCAGGGCGCGTGCCGGGGCTTCAGCCACTACGCCCGACTCTCGTAATGTAGAGATCGTCGCGCAGGTGAATACCTTCTTCGAGGCGCATGGCCGACTGCCGAGTGACGACAGTCTCGACATCGAAGAGATGAAGCTCGGCACAATCTGGCAAGCGATCAGCACAGACCCAACGTCGGCAATGCTTGAGGCGGATCGCAACGCTTTGCTTGCCGCAGCGAGCGTGGACTCTAAAGACTGCGCGGACGACACTCGGGACTGGCGCGATGACCCCCTCGACGACGAGATCCCGGCAAGCCTTGACGATCTCTTTGGCGACGATGACGTAGATGATGTGCACGAAGCAGCGCTAAAGATCCGCAACGTTACGCCGGCGGCTATGCGTGAGTCTCCTGATCACCGTGCAGATCTTCACCAATGCCGTGACTTCGAGCGTTTTGAGGAGGGCTTTTCCGAGATGCAGGCCCGCCTCGATTCAGGGGAACGCGTCGCATCTCCGATCGAAGAACGCGAGGAGATCAACGTTACTGAGGGTGACCACTTCATCCACAGGGGCCTACTGGCTTACGTTGCAGAGAAGACCGAGCTTTCCAGGCGGGGCGGCAAACCAGACCACCGGCTGCGTATTGTATTTTCCAACGGCATGGAGTTCGATCCGCTTATCTCATCTTTCAGGAAAGCGCTGGCGTCGGACAAGACCGCACGGCTGATACACCGCACTGGTTTCGGCCCGCTGGACCCTGAGTGGTCCGAAGACAAGATGCTGGTTACCGGAACCGTCTATGTCGCGCGCAGTTTGTCTGACGATCCTGCTATCAAGGAAGTCCGAAATATCCTGCACAAGGTCGGGGTCACCTCACAGGATGTACGTCGGCGTATCGCAGACGCAAAGAACGACCCTACCTTTCTGATGGCTCCAGTCGAGATCGTGGCGACCTATGAGCTGCAGAACATGGAACGCTCGAAGGTTGAGAACGTCCTGCACCGTTTCTTTGACGAGGCCCGACCCTCGGAGTTGGCGGTCGCCGACCGGTTCGGCAAAAAAGTGCACCCGCGCGAGTGGTTCTACGTCCTGCCCGAACACGTCAGCCATGCGGTCGATCTGATCCGGCAGCGCACGCTTCACCAGTACCGATATGTCGCAAGCACCCAAGCCATCATCAGGCTCGAAGAATGGCCGGAAGACGCAGTAGCGGGAGGAAGCGATGTCTGAGAGCCAGAGACGCCGATTCATTGTCGAGGCCGAAGGCCTGCCCGATCTGCCGCAAATGATGCTTGCCGTCCTGGAGGCGCTCAGAGCCGTTGGTGGCTCGGCAACTCTGCACGAACTCGATGAGAAGGTTGTGGAGCTCGAAGGAGTGACCGAGGAAGAGCAGGCCTTCACCATGCCAAAGGACAGTCGGCCACGGCTGAACTACTATCTTGCTTGGGCGAGGACCTTCCTAAGGCGCGGCGACGCCATCGAAAACTCGTCCCGTGGAGTCTGGTCGCTGACCGAGCACGGCAGTGCAATGACTTCCCTTCAACAGATGCAGGCAATCCACGAGAAGGTTAACGCAGAAGAACGAGAGAAGGCCCGGCAAAAGCGGCTGGCCGCCAAGGCATCTGCGCGCGAGGAGGAGGCGCATGACCTCGAAACCAGCGCACCGTCAGAGCCGGAGGAAGAGGCGCGCGACTGGAAAGCCAGCTTGTTGGCCACGCTGGGCGGGATGAGTGCCGATGGCTTTGAACGGCTGTCGCAACGCCTTTTGCGCGAGGCGGGCTTCACGAAGGTCGAGGTGCGAGGCAAGTCCGGCGATGGCGGGCTGGACGGCGTTGGCGTTCTTCGCGTGAACCTCGTTTCGTTTCAAATCTATTTCCAATGCAAGAAGTGGAAGGGCAGCGTCGGCTCCAAGGAAATCCGGGATTTCCGCGGCGCATTGCAGGGGCGCGCGGACAAGGGGCTGTTCATCACAACTGGCAATTTTACCAGCCAGGCCTCGGAGGAAGCGACACGCGACGGCGCAATTGCAATCGACCTGATCGACGGCGACCGTCTATGCGATCTTCTGAAGCAATACGGGTTGGGGGTGACCACCGAGATGATCGAGCGAGTAGATATAGCCAAAGAGTGGTTCGATGCGATATGAGCAAGGCTTCAAGAACGAAGCACCGGGAACGGCTGGGGGTATTTTTGGGGGTATTTCCTCTGAGTGGGAAAAATATTCTTCAGTAATGCCAAGGGGGTGGGAATTAAGGTTGAGTCCTCTCCTGGCACCATATTTTATTTATAAAGCATTGAATTTGAATGAAAAATTCTCAACAATCTGCTTCCCAATCCACCCTTTAATCCACCCAATGCGCGTCACTGCCATTCTTGAAGCAAATTCGTAGCGGCACAACACTCCGAAACAGAACGCCGCGCAACGCGAAGTTTGAACGAGCTCCTTCTGCCGGATACTCATTGGAAGACGCGCAGCAGAATTACCGACCGACGGCACCAAAGCTGCCCCCCGTTCTAAATACTCCAAAGTTCTAAGATGCTGCCGCATGTTTACCACATCTATCATTTTAAGGAGAACTTTTTAATATTTATAATTAAGCGAATTGTATTATCTTTTTATAATTATGAGTTACGAATAACTTCAGATCTTGAATTATTTTGAACAAAATACCATCTGAAGTGCAGATTTGATAAGATGCGGGGAAGGCATGAGGAATATTCTTCGTCCAAAAGGACATACACAAACAGGATTGGACGCCGAAAGCCGGCAAGAAACAGAGCGCACACTTCGGAGGGGCCTCCGCTTTGTGAAAGACAGGCGTTACGAACTCGAAGAATTTCGGGAGAGCGAGGAACTGGCGGCCGAAGAACTCCCCAGTTACTTGATGGCCGATCCAACACTTGTCCTTCGTCAGTTGATCGCGGTGCTCGACAAAGTGATCAAGAAACCTCGCACCCTGCACCAGTTCAACGCTGATGCCTATGTTGACCGCGCGAAGCTAGCGGCCGAACTTTGGCATCGCTATTCATCAGCGCTCCCACCCTACCTCGAGGAACAGGCCAAGGAGGACGGTGCACTTCAGCGGATGTGGAACTGGAAAGTGCATCCCTACGCCAAGAAGGAGAACTCCGGGAACAATCAGTCACTTCGGCGGCCGACTGACGGAGAAAATCCGCAGAACGACCTGACCTACCATGCGATCCGCAAACGGGCGGAAGATAACGGGAAGGTCCGAGGTGATTTCAATGGACGATGGCACGAAGCGTTTTGGTCGACCACCGAGTTCGGTCAACCAGACTACGAAGCGATTGCAGAACGGATCTGGGACCACCTGCGCAGCCAGGATGTTAAGATCACAGGCAAACCCCGAGAATGTGTCGGTGATGACGGATCTCGCGGACCTACTCAGCGCGGTCTGATGCTTGAAAGGGGCCGCGCCATAAGCACAAGCACGTCGGACCCTCGGCATGCGCGGCAGAAGCGCGAGGAACGGTTCTCCTGGTCACGTGTCGAGGAGGAATGGTACCTCAAGAACGACGTCGCTGCGAAGATCTGGCAACAAGTGACCGGCGACCGTAACGAAGCCATGTTTGCAAACACATTTGGACAGATCCTTTATTCACATCTCGGCGCCCAAGAAGAGCGGGACGACAGTCTGGACACGCTTCCAGATGACCAGCGAAGACGCACCTGGGCGCTCCACAATGCTGTGCGCCGGTACTACAAAAAATTGGCAACGTCCGAACGGTTTCGGAGAGCCTTGAGAGCGCCCTCCGCTGATGAACTTGAGCGCTTGTTGCCAAGAAACGGCCAGCAGTTGATGGACATCCTGCGGGGAAGACAGAACGACGCTGCAGTTCGAAAGGGCGGCAAGAGCCAAGGTGCCGAGATCAGCGAATTGATCCGAGTGGGCAAGCTGGTTGTGCATGCCAGCGATGTTCTTTCTTCCGAACCGGATCTCTCCGCAGCCTTCCGTAAGACCCCCGACCATTTCGCGACACGTGCCGGCCAAAACGAGATCAAGCGAAACGAAGCTTTCGCGCGAGTTTGGCGAAACGCAATGGGCCTCTCGCAGCGGACTTTGCGGGCGACGGTGCCTGACGACTTCGAGCACAAAGAGCAAGACGATGTTCTTTCATCCGCTGGTTCCAGTGCCGTAGCAGTGGCCAAGTTCTTTGACGTAGCGCGCTATGAAAAGCAAATGCGGCTCGTTTTCGGAGACAAAGCGCTGGAGGGATTTGAGGACCAAAGTCGAGCATCCATCTTCATAGCCAGCTCTGAGACTGACGAAGAAGCAATTGTTGGCAAACAAGAGCAACTCTGGGCTCTTTTTACGGTCGCACGCCGGCTGCGCAATCGGACAAACCACTTTTGCACCAAACCTCGGCTTGTGAAGCTTCTCACCGAAGGAATTGCGACCGGGGCGGACCTTTCCAAGCTGGAAAACATGGGTGATAGGAAAAACGGAAGAGACATCAGCGAGACTGCCAAGAAGAGGTTCTCGGATCTGCTAGACGCTGACTTGGCGCTGCGGGGTGAGGCGCTTCGTACGGAGATGGCCCGGATCGAGTTCACAAAATACGTTCCGCAGGGCTTACGCACTACGCTGCCGGAGGAATTGGGCGGAAAGTGGCTGCCGAATGTCCTTACGCCGCGGTTCATTTCCGTTATTCAGCGAGCGAAGAGTCTTCAGAAATTTGACTTGACCAAGCTTGACGATCTGCTGAAGCCGCTTGCGGGATTAGACACCATCGAGAGTGGGCTCAGCTGCCAAGGCCCAGAGCATTTCAAGATAGGAGCGCTTAGGCTGCTATACGCGAACGGTTTTCAGCGCTGGTTGGTGCAAGACTTGCCCAGATTAGAAATCGTAGAGGACTTCATCAAAGCGGTGGCGAAAGCTCGCCTCGAAAGGGTTAATGCCCAGATCGACGACGACGACCGAGCCTATAAGGTAGCGTCGGGCTTGCTGGAAGAGATTGGCATCAGCGAAATAGGGAACTTGGATGACTTCCTGAAAGCACTGACGTCGAATATGGCTCGTGAAGAACGTGCGAATGAGACCTACCGGGCTAATCGCAATAAACAACAGTCTATCACAAACAGCTTGGAGCGCTTTCGGCAGGATCTGTTCGCGGGATTGTTCGCCGCGTATCTCCGTAACAAGGACTTCATGGAGCTGTTCGACGTGTCAAAACCCATTGAGGCGCCGGAACCTCTATCGGAAGAGGAAATGCCGGAGCTTGAAGACTGGGGGAATTTTGAGCCGTGGCACGCACAGTTCTACGCTTGGTTGTATCTTGTGCCGGTGGATGACATTGCGATGCTCCAGCAACAGTTCAGGAAGACTGCGGCTCTTGACGAGAAAAGCGATGTGGAAACCAACCCTCAATCCGCTGCGACGCTCAGAGACATCGACCGCCTTATGTCACTATATACAAAGGTACACGGAGCAGGCTTTGACGGAACAGAGCACCTCGACGAGGGGCATGCAAATGGGGGCTTCTACCAGGAAGCGGAGGCGTTCGCTGACGCCTATCGCGATTATGCTGACGATTTTGAGCGTCAAAATGCAGCGTTTCCCGGCACCCGTAGAGGCCTGAGACAAATCCAACGGTTTGGTCACGCGACCGTGGTCAGCAAGATCTTTGACAAGCACAAGGTGACGCGCGGGGAGCTCAGTGCCATCCGCGAACACTCATCTGCGGAAACGAAGGCGCTCTTCAAGGGGCGTCAGGATCTTCACGACGAAATAACAGCAAAGTCCAAACAACTGAAGCAACCCAGGGCGCAGCTCGTTACCAGCTACTCAGAGAGAGCCACACCGGACACGGAGAATCCGAACCTTGCGCGTGAGCTCAAGAAAC
>JBGCFK010000067.1:0-19472 GCA_045106875.1 Paracoccaceae bacterium
AACGCATGTTCTTGCGTGCCGACGGGGATATAGGCTGGCCGGTCCAGGGCCTCATTGAAATACAGGTAAGGCGTGCTGAATTCCATATAGGCGCCGGAGGGGGCGAAGCTCTGGCCCAGAACAAAATTCACGCCTTCCGTCTGCAGTAAAGGAAAATCTCCAGCAGGGGATTTCTGGAAATGACCCAGGCGCTCTAGCCTCACTCGGGGGCGGTCATCGCCTTCGCCTTCACCCAGCTCTGTGGTTGAGGGTGTGCAACCGGGCTCGTACACAATCAAGCCAGCGCCCGTGCGAAACATCGGGATAGTGGTCACGCTCAGTATGGTGGCCTCGCGCATCTCATCAGTCCACAGGTAGCGCTCGATAAAGTCGGCATCACCAAATGGAAAACTGAATTCGAACTCAGTACCCTTATATTGCTCTTGCCACTCAAGATTGGCCTTTTTTGCAGCTACTGAGTCTTGCGAGATATTGAGTGCAGTGTCGGCTGTGTAGGTGACATCGCCAGCGCTTTGTGATTGGACGGCAGAGTCTTGGCCCAGGTTGCGAATGCCGACCCACAGGAATGGGAAGTCGAGGTATTCCACCTCATATTTTTTCTTCTCCTCAGAGTCGGACTCATCAGACTCCTCGGAGAAAACCGGATATATCTGCGCCGTGATCGGCAGCGATTCATTGTGAACGACCTTAATGCGCGATCCATCTGCCAGCTCGCGGCTGAGCCCAGTGAGCATGACGCCGGAGCCTTTCAGGACTGACGCTTGCCCTGCCATGCGACGCGCTTGGTCAATCAGCTTGCGGCCGGCTTCCAGCTCGCGGACATCCTTGGCATGGATATGGATGTGCATGGGCTGCATCTCACGACCGCCCAGCGTACCCATCTCAAGGGTGTAGGGGTTCACGCGGACAGTCGCCGGCCTTCAAGGGCCATCATATCGACTTCGACTTGACTCAGCTCAAAGTAGGCACTCGATTCAATTTCGATCTGCCAATTGGTTGCGACAAGCTTGCGACCGACTTTAGTGCGGTTGCGATACAGGCCGCTGGCATTGTAGGGCCGGATGGGATAGAAATAATCGTCCTGGTCGTCCAGGCGCACGCGAAAGTGCATCTCGCCCTTAGAGCGATAGTTGGCCCACAGTTGTAGTACCCGCTTCAATTCGGATATGCCAAAGTCGGTAATGGGCAGCTTGGACACAGTTTCAATGGCGACCGTGTTATCGGTCTCGCCGCCAAGCAAATAAACGCCGGTGTCATTGCAAGCCCAGACCGTGCCATCAGGGCGATTGGCGAAGGAGTTGAAACGCCACTTGCGATAGGAGGTTGCAGCGAACGACTGCAGGTTGAAAACAAGTGCCGTATCAACAGCGTCACGGACAGGCGTTGCAGCGTCAACGACTGTGACAGTCGGGCTGTAAGTCGCGCCCGTGAGGCGAATTGGAGGCAACGACAGATTGGCGCCCGTCGTGACCGGGATAGTATGCAGATTGCCAGACGCCGTAAGCGCAGGCAGGACCATTGAGCCCGATGCCGTTGCGGTACCTGCAACAGCCTGGGCGGAGAGCTGGAGCCTGGGCAGCGTGAGACCGACGCGCGCAGAGTGACCGTGGATCGCCGTGGCCGCATTCTGCAGTGGTCGCAGAGTCAGGCGCCCGCCAGTGGCCGTGTTTGTCCCGCCAGCGTCAGCGCTCAGCTTGACGGGGGGCAGTGCCAGCAAATTGCCTCGGGTGAACGAGCCTTTAAGAGCCGTTCCCGAAACCGCCAACTTGGGAATTGCAAAGCTTGCACCACCCAGGGCGCCAGCAGTGCCGGTAGCGGTCAGCTCGGGCAGCGTGAGGCGATCGCCCTTCGCGAACTTGCCTTTGACGCCGGTAGCCAATAGCTGCAGGCGCCGAATGCGAATATCGGTATAGGTTGTCTGGCTGCCGTGGACCGCCGTGCCGCTGACCGTAAGCGCAGGGATGGTCTGGGCGATCCGTCCAGCCGTGCCTGTTACGTCCAGGCTTGGCAGGAAAAGGGTGAGACTGGTTGTGACGCCGCCGGCGAGTGCATTGATGCCTGGACCGACGGATACCACCGGCAAACTGATAGACGACGTTGCGCCGCCGCCGCCGACCCCGAAGGCCAGTGCGGCGACTGCAGGCAGTATCAGTGTGCCGGTGGTTGCTGCCATCTTACGAAGCCGGTACCACTGGCGCGAACGATGTAACCGTTTCGGTCGCAGCAGTTGTGATCGACGTTGGCGTCATGTTCAGCTCGGCGCCACTGGTAGAGATTGCGCCATCCATCCGAATATCTTCCTCAAGCGCATCGAGCGTGCCAGAGTCAGCAACCGGACCAACAAACCGGAACCAGCCGGCAGTGCCATCGGCTACTGCGACACCGGACCATGCTTGCGTGGCGACCTTTGCGAGCGTGCCAGCATCACCGATCGCGCTGGCATCTTCCAGGTGCAAGCCATTGAGCGAGAAGTTACCGCCCGACAGATTGGCATCGGTCGTGCTGATAGTGGTCGCACTCGATACAACCGCTTTGGCATTGTCAGCAACGCCGCGCCCTTTCTTGGACGTAAGCGTGACGACGGCGCCCGAAGCGCTGGCATCGAAATCAAGATTCTTGCGCGAACGATTCAGCTCGGCGGCCAATGCGGTTGCCGTGGTGCTTAGATCCGTGTCGAAGGTAACAGCGTTGTCAAGGATCGAAATCGAATCGACAGTCACATCATCTACTGAGCCAGAGGCGCCAGAGTCGAGTGTGACAGTGCCAGCCGCTCGGGTCTCGGCGGTAAACGCGCCAGAGGCATCGGTATAGGTGACAAGCAAAGTGCCAGTTGGGGCATCGTTGGCGCTGGCCGGCTGAGCGCCAGAGTACACCTCCATTTTGCCGCCGTTGAGGGCTTGTTTCAGACTGCCGCCTGAGCCAAGGAAGTTTTGCAAACCTGCTGAAATTCGGAGGGTCATGAGGGTCAAGCTCCCGTTGTAACGATGAATTGAAAAGAATCGGCAGCCTGTTTAATGAGTGCGGCTGCATTGCTGGGTTGGTCGGGGATAAAACGGTCGTTCGGGAGAACTACTGACCCGCCGGGTGCGCCGACTACTGCGCCCGACTTGCTTAACCAAACTGGGATTTGTGCATCCCCCTCCAGGTTGGTTATGTTTGATGCCGTGCCAAATGCCAGCGTTCCCTCAAACGCTGGCGGCCCGACTTTTGTGGGGGCAAACTCTTTCGGATTGGTACCGCCCAGCCAATAGGTGCCGGTGGTATCAGAAACATAAATGCCGTTGATCGCGGGTGCGATCATCGTGATTCGCTCGGCCATTGCAAACCCGTCGGATGGGGTGAACAGCTCCAGGCCAAACGGTGCGGAGTATTGAATGCGGTTCTCAATTGCGACGTATGCGCGGCCTCGGAATATCGCCAGCGCATGACCCGCCTGGGGTCTGTCGTAATACTGGGTCGTTGCCGGGTGTGAAGCGCTCGGAGTTGCAATGCGAAATTGGCGCGCGACGTTCGGTATCTCGCCGGCCACCATGAACACAGACCCATCTGCTGCAGTCACATAGACGCGAATGCGGGTAATGCGATCGCTCGGATTGGCCACAAGCGATACCTCAATACCGCCCTGCTGCGTCAGCGTGACCTCGGCCGGATCGCTCAAGCCTGATTCGCGGCCGTTGCCGTCCAGGTAGGTGAGCGCCACTGCGTACTTGCCTGGGATCATGAGCCCGCCCGTTGCGACAACAACAGGCACTGTGGGTCGGGTGATCCCCCATCGACGAATGCGACCACTCTCGTAAACAACAGCCTCGGCACCATTCATCGCATAGACCAATCCGTTGTGATCGGCGTAACGCATGGTGAGCCCAGATGTGTAGCCACTGGACAGTGTGTCGATCGACTGGGCGTCCGCAGAGATACGCTTGATCTGGGTGTCCTGCATAACCAAGCAAGCGCCATCAGATAGCGGATAGAGCGAGTGCATACCGACTGCCTGGACGACTTCTGTGTAGCCATCGCGTTGCCGCAAACGGCCCGCATCGTTGACATCCACGTTAGCAGCCGCTGCCATATCCGTCGTTTCGCCCAGGCGCATATGCTCGGGCGCAACGTCATTGCGCACGCCGGCAAATACCTGCATGTTGGCGGACGGCATAGGCTTGGCTGCCATTAGTAACGGCCCACCATCGAATCGTTGTAGTGGTGCGCGATCCACTGTTCGTCATACGCGGGACGCGCTGGACCAAACTCGGCCTCAAACATCTGCTTGGCCAGTGCTGCCTGCTCCAGATTGAACGTCTCACTGTCACGCAGCGAGTAGGCTCGATACATCATCCAGTGCCGCAGGTTCCGGTGATACTCGGGACGAAGCTCGGGCTCATCTTCCATTTGGTCCATTTCGACCAGGGGCAAGCGCTCGACCGACAGCTTGAGCGTGGCGTCAGACGTTGGAATGCCGACCAGGAGAATCTGGCCCTGCTGATAGTCGGGACACCAATAGATTGGCGGGTCGCTTTCTTCCGTGAGCCATCCAGGCAAACAGGCGTCGAGCTGGCGAACCATCATCGGAGTCACCGGCATCGCTTCGTCAACAAACGACATACGGTTGACCTGGATAACGCGCGGGTCCAATGGGTAAAGGGCAGTCCCCGCAACAACGTCAATCTGGCAGATAGCCGTCGTGGTCGAGTCAACGATCAGCCGGCCGCGCCTTGCCGCTTCATTCTCGGCATCGACGGCAGCCTCAAGCAAGAACGAATCCGTCCACAAATAAGGTGCGGTGGCGTCGTCCAGTTCTTGACGGGTAATCTCGATCAGTTGCTGCAGTTTCATGCGGAAACCTGTGCTAGTTGAATCGTGCGCTTGCGACCTGCATCCCCAAGAAGGTCAGCGCAAGCGCCAAAGACCATGCCCGGAGGAATTGAGGCAGAACAGATAGACGCGCCAGAGTCCAGATCCCGCTCGCAGAACTCATCATTCTGGTGGAGCCGGTGGCAGGGGTAGCAGGCGATCTTGGGATCGGGAACAATGACGTTCGTCCGGTTCCAATGCTTGGTCAGGTTTTCGTGCGAGCTGTGAGACAGCATCACCACTTTGCCGACGTTCTCATCAAAGGCAACACAGTTCAGGACACCGGTCTCAGGACCAATGACCAGATCCGAATGCTGCGCCAGGGCGAGCGTGTCTCGGATGGACAGCTCACCGGATAGCTTGAGCACGCGGTGATGCTTTTCCCAGCCCTGTTCCAGTAGCTTGCACGCCTCATCGCCCACCAGTGCAATGCGGCAATGTGGGTACTCAAGCAATAGCGCCTTAATCAGCTCATCCATACCGGGATAAAACTTGTGATGGCTTGAGCCTGACAGGGCGAACGTGATGAACTGAATGCCTTGCTCACGAATGTCAAGCGCGGTTGAGACTTCATCGAGCGTCGGGTAGAAAAGCTTTTCGTGTGGCTCGAACGGCACACCAGCAATCGCTGCCGTGAACTCGTGATAGTTCACATGGCAGCGCGCCCGACGAACAGCATCAGGCCAGCCGTGATCTGCCCGACCTGGGATAGTCAGCAAAGTACCCTCGACCGACTCACACAGGTTCACGAAGTGATCGAACTCACCTTTCCATGCTTTCAGGTAGCCCGGTAGCCAGTGATTTGGTACTTGATCTTTGTCTTGAATGATCCAGTCGTCGATGTTCGGGTCATGCTCAAGAATCTCGCGACCCTTGGGCGTCGTCATGAACGTAACGTGATAGCCCTGAGCCTTCAGGCCGGGTAGGACTGTGGCCGCTTGAAGCATGTCACCGAAGCCGCCGTAGCGAACGACGCAGACTGACTTCTCATGCTGAAGATAAGTAAATTCCGTACAGGCCCTTTCACTGACTTCGCGCTTGTCGGATATTTCAGACTTTTTGTACACCTGAAACAGTGAATACTCGGTGCCTTGGTTGCGCCACTCATCAACCAACAATTCCCAGCCGTAATTGGTGCTGTCCATCAACACAGTTACATCAGCATTAGTAAAATCGTGCTTATGGTCAGGGTTGGAGCCAGGGGTGCCGATGTTGGGGTAATAATTTTTGTGCGGCAGATACAGCACGAGGTGACCACCGGGTTTGATGCAGCGCATCCATTCCTCAAGCGCTGCGCCCGCATCCTCAATATGCTCCAGCGTGTGACTGGAGAAAATGAAGTCGAGCGATTCATCCTTGAAAGGCAGTTCACGCACATCGCAGTCAATATCCGGCTTGATATGGATATTGAACAGCTCAGTGTCTTTGCAGTTATCGACACCGATCATATGCGGGAAGGCTTTGTGTGGCCCACAGCCGATGTCCGCGCCTTCGCCGCGCGTGTAGGGAACGATCCGGTGTGCAATCTTGCCGGCTTCGTTCCCTTGCGGGTCGTCGATACGCCAGACCATTACTGATCGGCCAACTGTTTGGCGACCTGGACAGCCTGCCCGTCAGCTTCCGTTGGTGCAACAGCTACACCAACATCGGGGTTGACTGGGGCGGCCGGTGCGGGAGCTGCAGCCTCGGGTGCCGGCGCAGCCTTAGGGGGCTTCTGCTTAGCAGTCTTGGCCGGCTTCTCTTTCACGGCTTCGCTCAGTGACTTGCCCAGCGCATCGTAGCGAATGCCATTCTGTTCGAAGGTTGCGCCCTCAAAGACAGGATAGAAGGTTGCGTAGGGCTTGGATTTATCGAGGTTGGCCATTGATGAATCTCCTTATGGAAGTTTGGGTAGCCCAAGGCTGTTAAGCACAGAGAACAGCGCGTTGAGGGCAGTCGGGGAAGTGACGGTTAGCGGAGCGTTAAGACGCAACGAAATATCGCGGGACAGCGAAGCGTTAACGGCGACAGTGGTAGTCAAGCGCTTACTGATCGTGCGAGTAATGCTTGCCTGGGTTGAAACGATTGGGGTCATGGTTCGCGCGTTGCCAGGTGAGCGATGAAAGCCAGCAGTATCAACAAACCCGATAGGCTGCATTTGGTCGTCATAACCAATCAGATCCTGCTCATACCAAGCGCCTTCGAAGGGCGCCGGATGGTATGTGCCAAATGGCTTATCGGGCTTGAGGGGCATTGCTTAGCCGTTGTCTTTGCTCGATTTGTCTTGGCCCATCGGGTCAGACTTGCTGGACGAACGAATGCGACCCATCGAATTAGTGGAGTCTTGCCCCAGGCTCTTGCCGTGCGCCTCGGTGCCGTGCGAAGTAATGCCGGTTTCCGTGCCTTTGGATGGGATGGATTTGGAATCGCCTTGCAGCTCAGCGCTCGGGCGATAGTTACTCTCACTCATGGGTTACTCCGTTACGGTTGGACAAACGGAAGTTTGGCCAGTGTTAGCGTTCCCAGCCGCCTGGGCGGGACAGAAAACCGCGATCAGTCGCGGGTGAAACCTGAGACTCTGGGTTCTCATACTCAAACGGGTCGTAAGGCGTGGACTCGCTTGTGAAACCTTTCGATAGGTCGCTGCGCGAGACATCTGAACCGTTGAGGTTCACGACACCAGTGCAACAGCCAGCGTCACGGGGATCTTTCAAGTCGTCAGGGGTAATGCGTTGTTTCATGCTGGGCTCCAGTTGTTGAGGAGCCAGCAAGCACAGTAGAAGGAGGGACCACTGCACCTGCTGGCTGGGTGATTGCTCACCACTTACACAGACGTACCCGATTACGCTGCGCTATCCCATTTGACGATGCGAGCCTGAGCTGCATCGGTGTGGACAATGCCGAAGCCACCGAGGTAGTACCACGCAATACCGCGCGAACGACCGTAGTCGGACGGGATCTTGCCGCGCATTTCCTCGGGGCAAGCGATGCCTTCTGCAACCGTGTCGTCACCGAAGAAGAACGCCCAGTTGGACAGGCCGTTGGTGAAGGCCTCTTTGGCAATGTTGGTCTGCTCAACGAAGCGGATAGCCTCATAGCGACCCATCTCACCGTTGAGGATCATCTGGAAGCCTTCGGGCACATATTTATGCACATCCTCAAGCTCGTCTTTGAACGCGCGGAAGGTGGAAGGGTGAGCCAGACAGGCGTAATCGTTGTCCATGTAGGGCGGAATGTTCCGCTCTTTCATCAGATCAGAGATTGCCTTAACGTGCGCCTTGCCCATTGCGATGTTGTTCGTCGCCGTGGCGGTACCGTTATCCGTGAGAGTGACAGCAGTAGCGGAGTTACCGCCGGCAGGAACCACGCGAAGCGGAGTTGCATTGAATTGAGCGTGAGCCTCACCGTCGAAGAACTTCTTAGCGTCGTTCTTCAGGACTTTGTTGATGACTTCAGTCACCGAATGCTCGGACAGATCGTCCAGCTTGCCGGTGTAAGGCACTGAGTTACCACCTTCAGTGATGGTCATCGTGCCTTGCGTGATGGTGAAGTTTGTCTCAGGCATCGTGTCCGTCTCGACCAGCGTTGTACCCGCAGTCGCTACGTCACTGTAGACGTTCCAGTGATAGGTGTCGCCCTTGTTCTTGCCTTGTGCAGCAGCGTCTTTAACGTCTGCAAACTGGCGGAATTTGATTAGGGGTTGCACTGCATGACGCAAGCGCTTGGACAGGCGGTCAGAGTACATATACCCGCCCAGTGTGTTTGTTACCCAGAGTTGACCGGCCATTGTGGGCCTCCTGAAAAGTTGAATTACCGTTTCAGTGACGCCCACAATCCTTGTTGATTAGTCCGGGATGTCTGGCATGGGAGCGCGGCGCCGTGCGGCCATCTCTGCGATGGTTGAAGCACGCGATTGCTCGCTAGACATTACCGGGTTCGCCGCAGGAGCAGACGACACCGTTCGACTACGGGGCTGCTGGACCGCCGTTGCCTTGCGTTGCCTGATCTGGTCTGCGCGATCGCTTGGGGGAGGTGGATTATCAGGCTCAGTCCCTGGTTTCTGCAGACCGATCCGTTCGTAGACAGTATCGGCAGCTTGTTCTAAAGCGTCAGGGAGGAGCAGATCCGGGTTAACGGCTGCGACTGCCTGAATCTCTTGGCCAAGCTCATGCTGCAGGCCACTGCTCTTGGCAATAGCGGGGTGTGAGCTGTAAAACGCCTTCCATACGGAATCATGCTCGATCCTTCTCGTCACAGCATCGGCTATTGCTTGCTCATCAGGGGCCGGCGCTGGTGGTGCACTGCGACCTTTGGTGATTAACTCAAGCAGATCCTTTGCTGCCGCCTCTTGATCGCCGGTATAGACAGCTTCCAAAAGGGCTTGTGCTTTTTCCAGATCCTCCGCATCCGAATTTACGGGTAGGTTTGGATCAGGATTGGCGGGATTATTAGCCGGTGTTTGTGACGCAAGGGCTGCTTGCTCTTGCGCCTGGGCAAGTAATCGACCGGCGGCCTCTAAACGGTTCTTAGCGGCACCATCCATCTGGCTTTCAGACACAAGATCCGCGATAGTGCGCTCGACTACTCGACCGTCAATCTTGAGCTGAACAGTCTGCTGCATCAGATCCGGTTCAGGGTCGTCGCCTGGAGTGTCGTCGGCAGGCGGGTCGTCTACCGGGGTCTCATCTACCGGCGGCGTATCGGTTGGCGAGTCGTTTGCTACGTCTTTGGGTGAGACAAAACGCCCGCCCTCGCCGCGCGGCAAATCAGTATTGTCGTTGACCGTGGGTGTGGGGTTGTCCTCATCGGTTGGTGAGGCTTCGTGTACCACGCGATCCTGAATGCCTGCTTCGGCCAGTTCTGCGTTTACTTCTTCGCCACGGATAGCAGACAGGCGGTCCATTGCCGCCATGCGATCGTGAGCTTTCGACCCAACAGGCATATCTAAATCGTCGTCGGGTGTGGGTGAGGTTGCCATGCGGAGACTCCTAGTCGTCGGTGTATTGCATCTGCTCCAGTTGCTGATTAGCGGTTTCGCCTTCGACGATTAGTTCAGCAAAGATCGCTTGGACCTTATCCAGGGACAGAAAATGTAGAAACGCTTCCTCCGCGCGACTGTGGGTCGGGTGCAGCGTGCCGTAGTGTTCCAGTGCATTCATGCGGTGTTCTTCGATCCGCTTTATGAATGCCCTGCCTGGGGACGACTGCAGGAAAACCTCCAGCTCGACCCCAAGCTCGACTTGTGCCGCTAACTTCTGTGCATCAATTTCAGCCATGTGATCGGCTATACCCTTCTTCGAAGGCCTGTTTCGGGCTGAACGACTCATAGCCATCTGAATAACGAACGTAGTAGCCGCCGATCTTCGGGTCGTGCTTGTCCATGTATTCGGGGTCCACTGCAACGATCGAGCCGTTTGCGCCGATCAATCTTGTGTGAATGCCGTAAGAGGACATATCGACTATCTGCAGCGCCTTGACTTTCTTGTGAGACTGGAAAGTTTTCATTGGCGGCGGGGCAGCGGCATCGCCGTCAGTTGGCGCGGGTGTCTCGCGCTGATTGGCAAGAAGCTCGTCGATACTGCCGATTTTGCTGAGGAGCTGGCCCATCAAATCATGCGGTTCGCCCTTGGGGAATACCGTGATGACTTGCGCGTCATCGGAGCAAGTGAAAGCCGTACCTTCTTCGGCGCCAAGCTTTTGATAGAAACCATCGGGGTTCTCAGCGCTGCGGCAATCAATGATTGCTTGGTGGCTCTTGCTTGTGTTGACAACGGTAATAACTAACATCTATCTACCTCTCCTTTATTGCACGCCATCCGGGCGCGCGGTTTCAATACCTGCTGCCTGCCCTTCGGCTGGACTAACAGGTTCTTCGGGGCCTACTTCGGCAGCCATCACATCTTCTGGCGTACCGATATTCGGGTTTTCGCCGCCACCAGGGACAAACCCAACACCAGTGCGCGGGTCCATAACGCCGCGTTGACTAAGGGCCGGATCTGGGGCTGCGGGTGCTTCAATGCCTGGGCCTGTACCGCCTTGATCCATAAAGCCGGCATCTGCAAGCATGGCGTCTGCTACCGGGGCGACAGACGGAACCGATGCGACGACTTGCGCGGCCTGCATTGAGGAGTACATGGACTCGACCAACGACTTGACCGTATCGGCGCCGACCTTTTCCATTTCGACGCCAAGCTTGGCAACTTGGGCCTGGATAAGCTCTTGCGGGTGCTTCGCGTTCAGTGCCTGCTGCAGTTCTTCGATCTGGCCCTGCAATGCAAGTACCTGGGGGTCTTGGTCCTTCCATTGGAAGAAGCGTGAACCATCGCGATAGCCAAGCATGGCAAAGATTTCGCCGGCCACTTCTTCGATGTCCAGTCCGCGCTGCTCCAACAACCCGCCTTCCAAGATTGTCTTGAGCGAGGTAAAGCCAAACAGGATCTGATTAGCGCGCTCTTGTGGATTGGTCACGCCGTTACTCATATCGACGCGCACGCCTACATTGCCGTGCCAAAGGGCTTCTTCTGGATAGTCCTCGGGAACGTCGGCCTGCTTCTTGGCTGAGAGAATGCGGCGCATATCCTCCTCATAGCCAATCAGCGTTTCCTTGAGCATATCCAGGACGGGCTCTACCCAGGTTTCGATGAAGGTATGCAGTCGATAGTTGCCCAGGAGGTTGCCCGTTTGGCTCATGAGCTGCATCCCGCCAACGGTTTCGTTCAGGTTACGGTTGCTCTGGACAGACTGCTGCGAAAACTGCCCATAAACATCGTCCATTTCCACGTTCAATTGGTCCGCTTCCTTGAACGAGGAGCCCGTGACATCCGGCGTATCAACGACTTTGACATCCGTTTCGGGGTTGTTCATGAGGGTGGACGAACCGGGCATATTCCGAGAGATAGATCCAACGTCTACCTGGGCGCCGCGCTTCACGAAATAGCGCTTGTTGAGCGTGAAACTCACGTTATCCATGCGCTGATTGGTGAGATTGTTCAGCTCAATCTGCAGCTCGCGACCCAGGCGAACCGGGGACTGCGGATAGACTTTGTGGGCTTCCAACGTGGTGAAACCGATCGTGTAGCAACGACCGTGATAGAACAGCTCACGCACAGGGACAGGTTTGGTAAGCAAGTGCGAAGTGCCCAGCGTGTAATAAGCCACATCCTCGCCATCAATATCGACGATATTCAGATGGACCCACACGACGGAGAACTCATTAACGCTGTGCGCTGCAGTCTTGGAGTCAGTGCGCTTATCTTCGCGCTGCTGGCGGATCGAGTCCTGGACTTGCTTGGCTGCAGAAAGGATTTCCGCATTGGCGACTGGCTCGTATTCCTTTGAATCGACCTTGGCCTGAACGTCGCGCACAAACATCGGAATCATCTCAATCAGGTAGGGCGATGACTCGACTGGACGACGCCAATCGCTTGCGGGATCAAAGCGGAAGTTTTCGATGGGAATCAGATCAACGGCAGGCCGATCAATCTCACGGTTTGGGTTTACCAGCCATGAGACCTTACCGATACATACGCCAGTGACCTGGGCATCCTGGAAGGCGCCCATACAAGTGAGGTACCAATCGACACCCCCAGCTCGCGACGGTTGCGCTAACCGGGGCTTAACCAGGGCTTCCATAAATTTGCCGTGCATGATGTCCGGCAGACTATCGTCGTCCCAGGGGTTCACATTGATAACGTCCACCGTGCTAAACAGCGCTTCGGCTGCCTGGGCTTCGGAGCGCTGGATGCTGGCCCGCGTCTTTGGACGGAACAAGCGAGACCGACCCGCATAGCCTGGGGAGTTGTATTTGCTCTCACCGCTATGCCGGGACTGCCATTGCCTGATGTCTTGTTCAATCTGGCGGCGGATATTGGCGTCAAAGTAGCTCGTGCTGGCCGTGTAGGCCTCACGGGCGACGCGCAGATAATCGACATCTGGATTAACTGGTCCATTTGGACCTGTTTTCTCCGAGTTGTCCTCTAACGCGGGTGCTTCTTCGTCTGGTTGGGCGATCAAGATATATCCCCGATGATGCGACCGAGCTTGTCAGTCGGTAGGTTGGCCAGCTCATCTACTCGGAATTCACCTCGGGTCATGCCATATCGTTCAAGGATTTCGCCAGCGGCGATCATTGCGCGATGTTCCAGCTCACTTGAGGAGTAAGTCGTTTTGATGTGCAACACATAGCCGCGATCCATCGGGAGGTCGAGACACTTGATAGTCGCGAGTCCGTTCTTTCCGCTCGCAGTGATAGCCCAAAGGTGTTTGGGGTAGTGCTTATAGAGATGGTCGCCAATGATCTTGGCAATAGTTTCATCCTGGGCAGCGACATCGCCCTCGGCATGGATCAGTTTCATGATTGGTCTGTATCCTGTACTTCGCGGGTCACGACGCGCGGGTTGTTCATGGCGACCCTGTAAACGAGGTAATAGATGAACGCAGTCAAACAGGTGGCGGACAAGATCGCAGCGACGGTGGTCAGGTTGCAGTCCATTACCAGTCTTTATCGAATATAGACATCACTGACTCACGGTCGCGCACCCAGCGAACAATGCGAACGACAGCCCAGACGACGGCGACAATACTGCCCAGCATCATGCCCAGCAAGTAAAGGAGCGCCAGAGTCATATCCATTACTTGCGCTCCTGGGGGACGACTTCCTGCCCGTGAAGCATGGCGGTCATTTCACCCAACAGCTTGTCTTGCTCAGCCTTTTCAGATTTGAGCTTGTCAAGCACATAGGAATGCCGGAACAGCAAGACAAACACACAGACAGTCAGCGCAGCGATATAGAAAGGCTCAGTTAATGCGTAGCCAATCAGCGTTTGCCAATCCATATTTGATCCTTGCATGGTTCAGTCCTCGGGGTAGGTTTCGGGGGTGCAAGCGTCGTCTTGCGCTGTGGCGCGTTGCTCATCGGTTAACCACATCCACTCTTTAGGGGTGTAGATCATCTGGATAGGCACAGGCAGTCCGGCATAGCCAAAGCAGTCAGCGCCTGTTAGTGCTTCCAGCGACTCAGGCCTGGGCTCAGACATACGGGTTCTTCCGGTCACGGAAGCGACGGTTAGAGAACTCATAGACGACGGGTGTCGTCGGCGGAACATTGCCGGTCTTTGCGTCAGCGATCTTGACCTCTTGCCCGAAAGGGCGCGTGCTGATCTTGACTCGCTTCTTTGGATCTGTTGGTTGGGGCATTACAGAAACCTCCGGGGTGAGTAGTCGGTGAATGGCTGCGTCTTTATCCAAGACTTGCGGCAGCTCATCAGTGCCGCTTGGCCTTCGGGTGAATTGGGGTCAATCATTGCTTGCATACGGGCATCGGCGGGTGCGCCGTGCAGTGGCATTGGAATGCGGGGAGCGTCTTGCATCCCTGGGGTCACATACTGGAAGTAACACTGTTCGCCCTTCTCAGCGACTAGCATCCGCTGAATAGGCTTGTGGTCATACGCCATCTGCGCCGTGAACATCTGCCCGTTGCGGACTGGCACCTCACCAACAAACTCGCCAGCTTCATTGGTCACCCTTATCCAGCCGGCACTGCTGAGCGACTGATCGCCCGCTAGATCCCGGTTGTCCCAATCCTCGACGCTTGTCTCTCCGATAATCGGGACGACTGGCATCATGTTGATCGCCTGGACAATAGCCGGCGCCGCCAGGGCGCCAATAGCGGCTTGGACGAAACAACGGCGGGTTACTGACATTCGACATACCTCGGGACTGGTAGCGTTGAGATGCTATTAACCGTCACAGCCCACTTGGAAGCCTGGACACCAAGCCAGACCGACAGGGGCAGCAATAAGATCACAAGCGATAGGCGGGCGACGGTCATTAGATCCCATCCTCATAGACGGTAGGTTGCAGTTGTGCCGCCGACAGAATGACGGGTGTTGCCGGGTCCATATCCTTAATTCGCGATACGGCGTCCAGTAGATCGTCATGCACCGAAAAGGGAAACGTCAGATACTCATCAATGAGCACCTTGTTCAGCGAGTAGATGTTTCCCTCGAAATCCTTGCGTCGGGTTGGGGTAAAGATCCGATAACCCTCACCAGTGACCCGCATATGCCGCTGCATTCGGGTCTCGGACTCGACCACTGCAGCCATATAGAACCGCTTGTTCCGGAAGTCCGGTTCAAGGCGTTGAATCCGATCTTCCTTCGCATGGGTTCCGTCACGCGGCCATGCAAGCTCTTGGATTGGGAAATGAGCGCCTTCCCTTTCCATTTGGTCCTCGAAATGCTCAATGTCTGACTGCATTCCGTATCGCTCATATCCAACATGCAAGGCCTGCACGCCTGGGACATCACGCCAGCGATTGTGAAAGTAGCGGAGCATCTTCCACCGGCCGGCAAGCTTGAGCTTGTCGCGACATCCATCCAGCAGCCAGTAGTTGCCCGCCACATCGACGCCTATCACCGCGATCGTCGTGTAGTCGCTACCTTTCTTTCGGGAGCTGGCAGGGTCACACATGATGTAGACATTCAGCGTGCCAGGGCGGACATCTGCGAACTGCAACCATTGGACATCGAACAGGGCGGAGTTGCCTGCGGCTGGGTTTTGCAGCATCTGCGCTGCCAAGACACCGGCTACCTGATCGCGCTTCTTTAGATCCCAGGCCTCTTGTGTCAGCAATACGGGCTTACCGTCTGCCGTTCCATCGTCAGTCGCTGGATAGATCCGAGGTATGACCGATTTTCGCTCGATCATCGTATGGTAGCTATCAGCAAAGTGGTATCGCGTGCCGATGTGCCACTTGCGAATCATCCCGCCCTTGCTTCGCGCGCCCAGGTTATCCGATAGCGACCATGCGTTAGTGGTCTTTTCTATTTGCTCGGGTGTCCCGACTGACTCCAGGGTTACAACGTCGTCGTAAGCCAGTAGGTCGAAGTGCTTCGATGTGGGTTGACCATCGACAAGCCCATGCCCTTCGACAGTCGCCTCCTTGCTATTACTCGATCGACGTACAACGATGCCACCGTCCAGGGACCATTGTGGCGATTCACGTTGAGGGTTCGCATACAGGATGTCAGGGAACAGACGCTTGAGTCTGTCGTTTGTCTCAAACTCCCGTTTGATCTGAATTAGGAAGCCCTTCGCGATAGGCTTAGTGTGCGAGAAGATCCCGACCTTAATGTTTGGGTCGCGCAGTATTTCCTGGATGATTCCAGCGAACGTAATCAGGGTTGATTTATAGTGCTCGCGTGCCCATAGATCCAGATACCCGTCCGGGTTCGCTTCGACTTCCCTGCAGCGCTCATATAGCCACCGCTTGTCTACGTCTGGCCGGTTCAGCAGATCCGAGAGCAGAAAGAACCGATCATTGCGAGCTAACCAACGCTCCGCCTGGGCCATACTGTCGTGGCCAAAGATCGCATAGACCTCCTCAATGACATCGGGATAGTCGTCATACCCGGCGGATTGCACCAGCTCACGAAGCCCCAGCTCAAAGTCGGCATTGTTCACGCGGGCAGCCCTCGACGTTTACGCGCAGCCTGCAGCCGTGCTTTCATCTCCTCGACTGGTGTCTTGCCCAGGTCAGTCGCTGCATCGTCCGGTGAGTCAGGCTTGCCATCGGTCGGAGTCATACCCATAGCCGCACGGTCCAGGTTATGCACTTTGGCGAACGCTTCGGACAGCTTCTTGAACGCTTCGATCTGAGCAGGCAGCGAGACTGCCCGGTTCATTGCCATCCGACGGTTAGCGTTATCAACGCCTGGACTCTCCTTCTCGATAATCTCCTGCAGGGTTTCCCGGTACTCGATAGCAGCCAGCAGATCACGGCCCAAGGTTTCGCCCAGGACGATTAGATCGCCAGCGTGCCGCTTGTGTTGCCTGAGCATTCCCAGGATTGTGTTGACGGCCATCTCCATTTCAGCCGCTGGAGCCAACTCAGGGTGAGCTGCGATGTCGATCAACTTCTGGCCGCTGGCAATTTCTATGGCATCTTCCACACGAGCCTTAGCAGATGCCCTTTTTCGATCCCGTGACGCCTTATCCAACTTATCGACATCCGTCTCACCGCCCCTAACCCACGCCTGCCGCTTAGCCTGCCGATTGATGCGATCCCTGGAGACGCCGAAAGTACGGGCTATCTGAGCAACAGTATCGACGGAGCCCTCATAGCGCAGCCGGATAGCTGCCCAGGTTTCGGGCTCATATTCAGTAGGATCAACGCGCGGCATGTGCGCACAATGACGACTGTTTGTGCGCACACATATGCGCGATACCCGCACACTTCACAGTTATTAGTAAAGATGTGCGCGAAGTGTGCGCACAGATACGACAAAAAGGTAGCAAAATGAAACGATAGGGCTTGCAATGGTGGTAGCAGGGTGCTACGATGTATTCACGGTCAGCACACCGCGAGACCACTACCAGGAAGGAATAGAACAATGATGTCAGCCTATGAATACCTTATCGAGATGATTGACCAGGGCGTCGAGTATCCAGACGCTGAGTGGCGAGCTGTTAGCCGCTTTGGTGTTGACGTTGCAGCGCTTGCAGAACTCTACGATCGGAGCGAAGCATGAAACATAAAAAGGAAATTGCCGAGGTCAATGCAGCCCGTCCGATCTTCCCGAACGCTAAAGCAATCAACGATCGCGAGCTGTGGATCTTCCAGGTTCGCAATTTGTTTCTAGCCAATGTACGCAACAACTCCGCCAAGGTAGACATCACCAACGATCGCTACAGCAACGATTGGACTATCAGCCTCAGTTATTGGATGCCAGAGCGTGAGCTTGACCTACCGAATATCGAGCTGACTCGCAATATCACCATGCCTGGGCACTCGACCATTGAGGAGCTTATCTCTAAGGCCAACTATGAGATTGATCGACTCCAGGAGTGCGGCCGTGTTGCTGGGCGTGCATTGATGCGGGGGCAAGCATGAACTGTATCCACATCCGCCTTGACCGTGTTTTCGGCACTGCTGAGAACATTTCCCAGGCTCAGCAATTCGATCAGGTAATGGCCAAGCTATTCGGCATCGTTTCGTTCAAGCGAGTCCGGTACTCCGCCAGTCAGGCCTGCTACCTCTACAGCAACGACGGCATTCAATACTCCGCCATACCAGCCGAGGGCTTAAGTCTCTTCCTGGAAGATGCCGCCACCCCACTAGACCAATTGGAGCAACGATAATGACCTCAACGATCAGCACAGCCACCAAGCGCATTTCGCGCAACGACTTAGCCGTCATCAAAGCCAGCTACAAGGCAGGAATGATTCACTGCACTCTTGTTAATGCAGGCCTTGACATTGTTGTTATGGCTACCGGGCACCGCGACTATCTGGTCACGGACGAACCAGTTTCTATAAGAGACATCATCATCGGCGTTGATCGAGGATCAATCACAGTCATGAAGTAGCCCAGGTCGAAACACCCGTAAGGGTGTCGCGCGTTGTGGACGCGCCTGATGAGACCATCAGTCACACGGCCCGCGATAGCGAGGCCAAGCCAAGAGGATGTTATGAAAGACGCCAAAACGATCCCCGCAACGATCCGCACGGTAATTCACACCTACCGACTCGACACTAACAAGCCCCTGGAGCGTGCCGAGCATCAGCAGCTACTTGAACAGTTGAAAGATGGGCGCCATTGGATGCACGCGATGGGGGCGACCAGCGACCACGCCCATATGCAGGGCGGAGTCATCGAGCTGGAGACTGATTGCCTGTTTGACAACCAATGGAATGCAACAGATAACAGCCCATCGTTTGCCGGTCGTCGGGTATTCGACCATTACGAGGCGATTTTTCCCAATCGCAGCATCAAGATTGGCCATTGGCTCGAAATCACCGACGAGATGCGCGACATCCGTCAATCGGTTAAGCAGTGCGGTTACTGCGGCGCCTTGCACTACCCGCCGCGCGAGCTGACATTCTGCGATCGCTGCATGACTAGCGAGTATCTGACTCCCAAAGACTTCCCGCTATTGCTCCTGTTGCCAGTGTCAGACAGACGCGATCGCCGTCAAGTAGTCAGTGCCGAGGAGGCAGGCGAGCTTTCACAAGAATATGCCAGGGGCCGCTTGGAAGTGACAGCCGCGATCGCCAGTCGGTTGCAAGACAAGATCCACTCCGACTATCAGAAGAAATTGCAGAAGGCGAGCGACGATGTTCTGGCCGCCAGAAAGACCCGCGATATACGCATCGCACTGTTTGAGGCTGGATACCAGGATCACAGCAATATGATCTATTACAACCATACCGACACTTTCAGTTTCGGCTGGCGCTCAGCCATCCCCGACGAGGAGAAGGTAAAGCTTCGGGCCATCCTGGATGAATTGGTCCAGACGCTTTGTTTCAAGTACGAAATCAAAGATCCGAAATAGGGGGCGCTCATGACTCCCGACCGTATCCGGATCTGCCTGGGCAAACAGATCAATCACCAGGGCCTGACCGATGACAATCGTCTGCTGCTACAGGTTCTGGATGTCTGCAAGACGCATGAACAGTGGGCAGCCCTTACCCGTTTCGAGTTTCGCAAGATTGGACCCGATAGCACCAACATCATGTTTTACCCGAACGCCGTGCTGCGCGGCCTTCAATCAACTCTAAGCCAAAGGACTATGCAATGGGTACTTACCGCCTTCACGGCCCCGTTCAGAATCCCTAGTTTGTTTGTCGTCAAAAGCACGCCTTTG
>JBGCFK010000068.1:0-8888 GCA_045106875.1 Paracoccaceae bacterium
GCCGACGCCGCCGCCGCCGGTTGGGAGGTCTTGAATTTCGATATCGCGTTTCTTGAAGAACGATTTGCCAATGCCCCGCAGGTCGCTGCAACCTCTGCAAGATCCGAGCAGATGGCCGCCGACGATGCGGCGACAGCTCTGATGCGCACGCCTCTCTGGCCCGAAGGGATGCCGGATGAAATGCGCGACAACTGGACAGAACTCCGCAATTATCTGACCGCGCGGGCAGGCGAGAACTGGCAGGTCTGGACCGACTGGTACCAAGACACGCTGAAAGGCGACCCCGGCATCGAGGCGCTGGAGATCGAAAAGGCGCTGATCCCCGATGCAGACTGGGAGCACAAGGACGGCCCCGCCCACGAGAACGCCCTGATCGCTGATATGATCGAGGGGCATGCGCCAAAGCCTTCTGACACATCAGGCCCGGAAGAAACGCCCCCATTGCCGGAACAGAATACCCACGGCGCGCGATGGACCATCACCGGCGACAATATTGCCATTGCGCCGGGCCTTCCCGATATCGGTGAACACGCCGAAGCACTGCAGCCCCTGGCGGTGGATGCCTTGGAAGAGTTGCTGGAGGCACTGGGGCAATCGAACCAGTTCAAACGCCTGAGCGACAAGGCCTCGAAGGCGCTCGACATAGCGCGAAGCCCGTTGCCGGAGGCGAACAAGCTGGCTGCTGCGCTTTGGACATGCTCGGTCTGGATGGGCGATTTTGCCGAACGCGATGATGCCGTACGCGCCAATCCCAGGGCCTTCGCAGATGCTCTGGAGGAAGATCAACGTCTGGCCCTGAGTGCGGCAGTGCGTCAAACGGCAGGCTTTGCCCGGCAGTTTCGCACGGCGTTGGAGATGGATGCAGAAGATGCGGCGTTCCGGCGGACGGAGTTCAGGATAGAACCGCACCGGCGGCTCATCACGGTGGCGCATGAGGCTGAGTTGATCGACGATGACAGTCACGAGACTGTCGGGACAATGCTGGAGGCAGCCGAGGGCGATGCGATTCAAGGGGGCAAAGCAAAATCGACCCTGTCAGTGACGGTTCGAAACCTATTGATTGCTTCAACGCTGGCCATCGTTGCACAGGGTGGTGTCGCTTTGAACGAAGCCGCAAAGATTGCAGGCAAGGATGCCGGAACGGGGTTCTCGGAGGGCTTGAAGTTACATGAAAGAGCCCGGCGGTTGGGTTAACGTGGCGGCGATGCGATAGACGATGTGTTGAATGGGGCGCCGTCCGATTCGCGCCAAGGGTTGGCTCCGCTTCGGGCGCAATTGCCTCCGAAGAAGCCATAGGTTCTGGTGTGGACCCGCTGCGCCGATAGTAAGGTCAGGGCTGTGGACGCTTTAGCAATATCACCGCCGCCCGCCATGTCGCCACCACCTCTTCGCCCTGGCGCAAAATCGTGTACTCCAACGTCACGTACCCCCGGTCCTCCAGCCGCGATGACGGACGCACGGCGGTGACTTCCATCTCCACGCTCAATGTGTCGCCCGGGCGCACGGGTTTCAGCCAGCGGAGGTCCTCTATCCCCGGTCCGCCCTGGCTGGCCTCGGTCCAGACATCTGCCTCCAGCACCAGCCGGAACGCGACCAGCAGGGTATGAAAGCCCGATGCGATGATCCCGCCATAGCTGGAGCTCGCCGCTGCTGCCGGGTCCGTGTGGAAGCTTTGCGGGTCCCATTCGCCGGCAAAGGCGATGATCTCGGCCTCGGTGATCGTCCGGCTGCCGGTCTGGAAGCGCTGGCCCTGCGCGAAGTCGTCGAAGAACATCAGACCTCGCGCTGATAATAGAGGAGATCCAGTGCCGGGGCATTCCCCGTCAGCCGGGTCAGGAGCGCATGGCACTGCCCGCGATGGTGCGTCTGGTGGTTGAAGAAATGCGCAAGCGCGTTGCTCATCACCTGGCTGACAAGCTGGGGCTTGTTGATGGTCCGATAGTCAAACATGCGTTCGAGATCGTGTTCGGACAGCGCATAGGTGTAGCCCTGAATGTCCCGATCAAGCGCCTCGCGCCGGGCACGCAGCTCGCTCCGGTCCTCATGCGGCACATGGTCCAGCGTCCACGGAGGATTCGGTTGCCCCCGAAACCGGGCCAGCCAGATCACATCCGCCACGAACATATGGTTCAGCGTGCCGTGCAGCGAGCTGAACGCAGCACCCAGATCCTGGCGATAGTCTTGTTCAGACAGAGCGAACGCCCCGTCATAGAGCCGTCCATTGGCCCAGGCATTATACCCTGCAAGCATCTCGAAATGCGCTTTCATGCACGCAACCCCTGTGTTAAGGCCCGGCCCGCAAACCGGGGGGTCTTCAGCCCCCACCCCCTGTCACATGCAAGACGCCACTCACGAAGGAGCCCCTCATGGCCGTGTCCCGCACGTTCTCGATTATCAAGCCGGATGCCACCAAGCGCAACCTCACCGGGCAGATTAACGCCAAATTTGAAGCAGCGGGTCTGCGGATTGTTGCTCAGAAGCGCGTTCATCTGACCAAAGCGCAGGCTGGTCAGTTCTATGCTGTCCATGCAGAACGCCCGTTTTACGACGAATTGTGCACGTTTATGGCGTCAGAGCCGGTAGTCGTGCAGGTTCTGGAAGGCGAAGATGCAGTTGTCGCAAATCGTACCGTCATGGGTGCGACCAATCCTGCCGATGCTGATCCGGGCACGATCCGCAAGGAGTTCGCGCTTTCGATCGGTGAGAACTCGGTCCACGGATCGGATTCGGATGAGAACGCGGCCATCGAGATGGCTTTCTTCTTTTCGGGTCTCGAACTCGTCGGCTGAGCTGAACATGGGGCGGGCCTTATGGCCTGCCCCACACGCCTAGGGTCGGGCTTGCGCCACTCGAAGATCCGCGATCAATCCCTTTACGCGGGAAGTTTCTGCGTGCTTCTTGCCAAGATGTTTCGTGGCCAGTTCGGCCGCCATATCCAGGCTTTCTGCAGCTTCTGCATATGCACCCGTTGCCAGCATTACTTCGGCAAGCATGGCCAGATGTTGCCAGTGATCTGCTGTGTTGATGCGCTTGGTGCTTCGGTCGATCCTCAGAGCCGCCCTTGCGCCAAGCTCGGCCTCCTTGTGCATGCCACAAGCAAGCTGCACTTGCGCAAGATAGCAGAACGCGTTTGCAGTCGCGTCCGTCTGATGCCCTGTTTCACGTCGGCAACGCTCCAACTGGTTCTGGGCTATGCGCAGAGCCTGTTCGAGATGTCCCGCCGCCAGAAACGCCTCGGCGGCTTTCTGGGTGTTGCCGTGTTCTGGCCATAGCTTGGCCGACTGATAGTAGTGCTCTGCGGCTTCTTCCATGCGCCCGGCCTGTTCGGCGTTATGGCCCAATCGCATGGCGTTGGCGGATTGCTGCGCGCGACCGTAGCTGCTGAAATCCCCTTCTGATCGCGCCAGATGCCCCAAACCGGGCGGGCGGTCACGCGCTTGATCCGGCTTTCCGCCTGCTACAACTGCCAACGTGGGTCGGTTTTCGGGGGGGGCGGGCCATGACTGCCGTTGTCCGGGGCCTTTGGTTCTGGACATCAATTTGGCAACACAACGCGCGAACCAGTTCATAATCTCGCCCTCATTTCAATGCAGTGGGTTTTAGGGGGCGACGGCCCGTTCTGCAACCCGAGCTGCTTGCAAGCCCGGTTTAGGTCGTCCAAAGATAGGGCAAAGAGGGGGCCATGAGGGCTGTGGATGAGAGACTTCCCGTACCGGGGATTGGCGAGCGCGCGCTGGGCTTCTGGACGCCGCGTCGGCTGATCTTTCCGATCCTCGTCATTCTTGCGACGTTCCTCATATTCACCGGCCGCTCGCCCGGGCTGGCCGATCCTGATTACTATTGGCATCTGGCCACAGGCGCATTGATTTGGCGTGATCAGGCTTTGCCCACGGGCGACCCGTTCTCGTGGACATTCGAAGGCCAGCCATGGGTGCTGCACGAATGGGCGTTTCAGGTGTTGCTGCATCTCTGGCACGATCTAACCGGTCCATTGGGCGTTGTTGCCGGCACTGCGTTTCTACTGGCACTGGCGGCCTATATCGTGTTCGCGACGGCGGACAGAATGATCCGGCGGCCTCTGATCAGCCTGGGACTGTTACTGCTGTTCGGTGCCGGTATCGTATCTTCCGGAGCGCCGCGCCCGCATATCTTCAGCCTGATCTTCTTCGCCATCTATCTGGCCGTGTTCTTCGAGGCCAAATACGGCACGCGTCGCTGGCCCCTGCTCGCGGCGCCGCTGATCATGATCGCATGGGTGAACCTGCATGGTGGATATGCCATCGGCATTGTCGCCATGGCCGCGTTTGCCGGGTTGGAATGTCTCAATCTTCTGCTGCGGTTCCGAGACAAGGCGCAGGTCCGGCTTTGTCTGTGGCTCGGCGCGGTGGCAGTTGCGACGCTGGCCGCGGCGCTGATCAATCCGGATGGCATCAAGCATCTGGAATATCCGCCCTATGTCGCGAAGCTGGATCTGGTGGGTGCGATTGTCGAATGGCAATCCATCATGACCAGCCCATGGCGCGGCCCTTGGTATGCGGTCGGTGGTGTCGCATTCTTCGTGATCGCGCTGCGCCGTGGCTGGCCCGTGGATGCAACGGCGATCCTGTTCCCTGCGGCGCTGTTCATAGCCGGAGCCGTGCAGGCCCGTCATGCCCCGTTCGCTACGCTGGGGATGGTGGTCTTTGCGGCGCCCGCGCTTTGGCAGCGTGATGCAATATCTCCTTCGGTCGGTTCGAGCTTTGGCAAGGTCGTATGCTGGGGGATCGCCGTGGTGGCACTTCTGGTTCCGCTCTCGCTTGCCCGTTCAGCATACTTCAAGGCGATTGACGCGGTCATGCCTTCTGATGTCGTGACCTTCATGACCAAGGCCGAACTGCCCGCTCAAATGTTCAACGACTATGATATCGGCGGATATCTGATTGCGATGATGCCCGAGGGGTACAAAGTCTTCATTGACCCGCGTGCGGACCTCTACGGTGATGCGTTCTACAGGGCTTACGCGGATACGCTGCATGGGCAGGTGCCTCTATCTCAGCATTTCGACGGGTGGGAAATCGGGCACGTCGTCATCCAGCACCGGCATGCACTGAAGCAGATTCTGCTGACACGCGGAGACTTCAAGCTGGTGTTCGAAGGGCGCAGCCATTCGGTGCTGGTACGCCGTTAGGCTGGTACCTTGGGGCTTGGCCACGGTGGGCTTACGATTTAGGACAGCGTATGATCCGCGTGACCGACACTATCTCGATTGAAGATTGGGAGATAACCGAGACCTTCACCCGGGCTTCGGGGCCGGGCGGGCAGAATGTCAACAAGGTCGAGACGGCGGTCGTGCTGCGGTTCGAGGCGGGACGATCTCCGAATCTGCCGTCAGACGTAAAAGCGCGCTTGAAGCGGTTGTCCGGACGGCGCTGGACACAGGACGGCGCGGTAATCATTCAAGCGGATCAATATCGCAGTCAGCTCCGCAATCGTGAGGATGCTTTGCAGCGATTGGTCGAGTTAATTGCAAAAGCCACGGAACGGCCGAAGAAGCGCATCGCAACAAGGCCTACCCTGGGCTCGAAAAGACGCAGGCTCGATTCGAAAACCAAGCGTGGACAGGTGAAGTCGTTGCGTGGACGGCCTGTTTCCGAAGAGTGAGCTGACGTTTTACGCCGTTGAGCGCGGCCGTTAACGCTGCGTTAACGTTGGAGGTTTTGACTGTCGGAGCTGGTCATAAAAAAGACCAATGCCAACATGTAGTACGAGAAAACGTTTGCACAATACCCTTGACGCGGTACCATGATCGCGATTGGGGGAAGTCTCGATACGACCGGGCCGTTGAAATGCGTGTTTGGTGACAGGAGGGGCGGGAATTGAAGTTGAGTTTCGCAATCGGAGCCGCTCTTGCGGCTCTGGCCTGGCTGGTGGTTCCGTCAGCCTCGAGCGCACAAACGGCCCAAAAGGTCATGGGCGCTATCAGTTGTACCGCGTCGGGTTGCCACGAGCTTGGCGTCAATGAAGCTGACCCGGAATCCAATGTTGAACGCAACGAGTTCCAAGTCTGGTCGCAGACTGATGGGCATGCGCAGTCTTACCTTTCTCTGACCACCGCTCAGGCGCGCAAGATTGCGCGGAACCTGCGCGAAGGCGATCCGGAAAGCTCTCCTTACTGCCTGTCCTGTCATGCTCTGGACGTGTCTGCCCACTTGCAGGGCGAAAACTACAACATCGAAGAGGGTGTGACTTGCGAAGCGTGCCACGGCGCTGCTGGTGAGTGGCTGGAAACTCACTCGGATTATGATGTTCCGATTGAAACAGTGCGCAAGCAGGGGCTGTTCCCCACCGAAAACCCGGTTGCGCGGGCGGGCATGTGTCTGGATTGTCACCTGGGCAACAATGACGTATTTGCCGGGCATCGCCTGTTGGCGGCGGGCCATCCGCGCACGGGGTTCGAACTGGCCTCGGACACGCGTCTGACTGCACATTTCGTGGTTGACGATGATTACAAGGAACGTAAGGAGCCACTGCCCGAAGCAACCCAGTGGGCGCTTGGTCAGGCTGTCGCGGTCGAGCGGCGCATGGATTTGCTGGCAAGTCCGAAGACCGGGACCATAGGCTTCTTCCCGCAGCTTGCCTTCTTCGAATGTCACAGCTGTCACAAGCCGATGAGCGTGAAGCGTCAGAACAATGTGAACAAGCGCGGCACGCCCGCCTTGCACGACGCCAATATCAAGATGCTGCGGCTGGCGCTGAACAGCTCGGCGCCAGGTGCGTCCGATCGGATCGAGCGTGGACGCCGGGCGCTACAAGCGGCCACTGGCAAGAACCGCCAAGCCCTTGTCCGGGCTGCCATCAACATGCGCCAGAGTGCCCGCGAGGCGATTCTGACCATGTCGCAGCGCGACTTTTCGGCAGGAGAGCTGGACCAGCTGCTGCGCACCTTTGTGCGCGCTGGTGGCAGCGGCAGCTACACGGATTTTGCGTCTGCCGAACAGCTTATGAAATCGGTCGACTGGACGATCTTTGCCATGCGTGACGCAGGCGCGGTCGATGAACAGACATTCCGCGATCTCTACGCGCTGCAGACACCTGTGTTTGAGAGCGTGGAGAGTGACGATCGGTACAGCGCACGGGCGTTCAGCCGTGCCATGCAGACTTTCAGCCGCTCACTGCCCGCCAGAGTAAACTGACAGGTGGATAGAGTAGCAAGGACGAGGAGGCCGCGCCAAGGTGACTAAGTACAAGGTAGCGATCGTAGGATCCGGCCCGGCAGGAATTTCAGCGGCCACGCGTGCAGCGTCCATGGGTATTGAGCACATACTGCTGGAACGCAGCGACATGCTCTCCAGCACCATTAACAAGTACCAAAAGGGCAAGTATATCATGGCGACGCCAGATAGCTTGCCGCTTCGCACCGAGGTGCATTTCGAACCGGATACCCGCGAAACCATCCTCGACAGCTGGACCAAGCGCGTTGGCGAGCTTGGCGTCAATGTCCGCTATGGCTGCGAGGTTACTGGCATCGAGGGTGAGAAGGGCGCGTTCCGCATCACCACGAACGGCGAGGCGGTCGAGGCGGAGAGCGTCGTCGTTGCGATCGGCCTCCAGGGTAACATTCGCAAGATGGGCGTCCCTGGCGAGGATGACGGGCTGGTCGGCTATCAGCTCGATGATCCAAAGGACTTCTGGGACAAGGACGTCATCGTTGTCGGCGCAGGTGATGCTGCCATCGAGAACGCGGTCGCACTGGCCGAGAACGAAAACCGGGTCACAATTGTTAACCGCAAGCGTGACTTCGCGCGGGTCAAGGCAGGAAACCGCTCCCTGATCATGGCCTCGATCAAGGACGAATTGCTGGCCTGTGCCTACAATGCCGATCCCCTGCGCGTCGAGGCCAATGCCATCGTGCTGGACACACCCGAGGGCGAGCAGGTTCTCCGCGCCGACAAGATCATCGCCCGGATTGGTGCCATTGCACCTCGCAAATTCATCGAAGCAATCGGCGGTGTGTTCGACGAAGGCGCGGACTTTCCGCGGGTCAACGAGACCTATGAATCCGACCGGCCCGGCATCTACTATGTGGGCGCGCTGGCGGGCTATCCGCTGATCAAGCACTGCCTCAATCAGGGCTACGAGGTCATCCAGACCATCGCCGAGCAGCCGGTCGAGGGCGCCGACATTCCGATGCTGAAGGAAAAGTTCGGAGCCTTCGCTTCGAACCGTCCGATGCAGGAGGTGCTGGAAGAAGTCAAAGGCGCTGTTGGGCTCTTCAACGGTCTGACGATTTTGCAGCTGCGGGAGTTTTTGCTGGAAGCAGAAATCCACACGCTGAATGCCGGTGACCAGATCATCAAGAAGGGCGATGCGGGCGATAGTCTGTTCACAATCGTGCGCGGTGACGTGGACATCGCGGTCACCGAAGAGATCCGGTTCAAGGTGCCCCAATCTGAGTTTTTTGGCGAGATGGGGCTGGTCATGGGCCGCCGCCGTACCGCCGACACCTTCGCCGGCTCGGGTGGTTGCACTGTTATCGAGATCCCGCGCAACGCTGCGCTGAAGCTGATTGCTTCATCCGGTGCTGCACGCAAGACCATGAATGACACGATCCTTCTGCGCAAAATGCAGACCTTCCTGTCGCCAACGCTGACGAAGGAAGACCTCTCCGAAGTGATGGAGACCTACGAAATCGTGCGCTTCCACCGCGGCGATGCCCTGATGAACGAAGGCGACAAGGCGGAGGAAGTCTACATCATCCAGTCCGGATCATGTGCCATTCTGCGCGATATTGGAGGCAAGGAAGTCGTCATCAACTATTTGCCTGCAGGCAGCATGGTTGGTGAGACAGCGCTTCTGAACAATGCGCCACGCAACGCGACGGTGCGCGCAGCCATTGGGGCCGAGGCGAT
>JBGCFK010000069.1:0-5967 GCA_045106875.1 Paracoccaceae bacterium
CATAGCGGGCTGTCTCGCGTTCCTGACGGCTGGACCATTCGGACGGGAACTCGGCCTGGATTTTGCCGTCAGCGACATCGTCCTCCCAGTCCGGCACGCCCCAAGGCGCACGGTGGTTGAACTTCAGCCAGGTGGTGATGGGCCAACGCAGGGCGCGCGGGTTGAACGGGAAGATACCCGGGTGCGCAATCGGGTAACCCGGACCATAGAACGCGTGGTTGTGGTGATCGCGGTTCGGATCGCCCACGGGACGACCATTCACGATTGCCACGGGCCATTTCTCATAGGCCTTTGGATCACTGGCGGGCAGCCCGTCATAGGAGGGCACGCCGGGCACCTTGCCCATATGGCACTGCTGACACGTGATGCCATGTTCGGCGGCCGGCGAGGCGCGATATTGCTCCCAAACCACTTCAAGTTTTATGCCTGGGTGCACCGCAACCTGGTGACATGAAACACAGAAGTCCGCCCGCTTGAGCTGTGGAAACTCGATAGCCCCGGAGTGGATCGGCGAGCCCTCTTCTTGCGCGGCCTTCGACACTTTGTAGCGTTGCTGATCGCTCAACACCTCGGCGATGCCGGGTGCATTGCCAACGCCGTACATTGGCTCGTAGATCGTGCCCGACTGAACGTGGCGCTGGCCGTTGACCTTGTTGAACTCCTCAGATACGCGGTGACAGGTCACGCAGGAAATACCCTCTCGGGAGATCTGAGAGCGCTCCCACAAAGCCTGCCAGCGCGGCTCGTTCAACTGAGTACCGATCTGCTGGTGGCAACGCACACAAAACGTGTTGATGGTACCGGAAGCGAGATCGTTGATGCGCTGTTCAAACTTGTGGAACATCGGCGAGATTGACGCGTAGGCGTGGTTCGAGGACGCCCATTCCCAGAAGATCTTCTGGTGGCACTCGGCACATTGCACGGCACTTGGGAACGGGTTGTCCTTGAACGCCTTTGAATGTGGATCGCGCGGCGCGACCAGTTCCGACTGCTCGGCCACCGTCAGAGAGCCTTCTTGAGTATAAGCCGGTTTATCCCACGCCGACCCGGATTGCGCGGACGCAAGGGTCGGAATTGCCGCAAAAACCATTGCGGCGAGGATTTGAACCGGGCGTCGTGACGTCAGTCCGAACATGTCATCCTCCGAAATACGTAATCATCTTGTCAAACGGGCAGCTTCGGCCAACGCGGACCGAACCTGGCCCGCGCGGTAAGTATCCACCGTGGTGAAGGCATTGATCCCCTTGCGAACGGCTGCCTGCGCGGCTTCGGCCCGCTGCGGGCTCAGCACTTCCAGCTTGTCAAGCTCGTCCACCAGCGATCCTGCAGCCAGTACAGCCTGCTCACTGTCATAGTATCCCTTGAAGACGCCCCGCTGCGAGGCAGCCGAGATCTGCGTCAGGGCATAGCGCGTGTCGGATTCGGTAAACTTGCGCTTCTCCAGTTTGGTGACCAACACCGTCAAGCGCCTTTTCAGCGTCTCTGCCGCTGCCAGCATCCCCGGCCAGGACTGACCCGAGGCTGAACGCAGGCGCGCGATGTCAGACCGCAATTGCCCAGCGAGGTTACGGTCGACCATGCTCGCCGCGAGCTGGACGAAGAACGCGTTGGAGTCGTTGATCCGAGGCACACCGGTTTGACTGCCCTGCCCGGCGCCCACGACCGACGTGTTGTGGCAAGAATGACATTCAAAGAAGGCAAATTCTGGGAACAATCCCTCCTGCCCGGTCTTCGGATCGGTCATCAACTCGACAAACTTCTTCATCTGGACCGCTTGACCAATGGACCAGACGCGTACGCCAAAGGGCCAGGGCTTGCGTTGCAGATAGTCGTCATCGACCTGGAAATGGGAGTATCCGGTCGAGCGGCCCGGCGTCGTCTCGGCGAACCAAGTGTAGAAGCCCAACTCGAAGGGTAGTCGCGGATGGCCTGCGACAAGCATCCGGTGATCCACGAACTTGTCCTCAGTGCCCATATGGCAGCTGAGGCACAGTTCCGCGCGCCGGGTGGGGTGTGTGGTCGGGTACATGCCCTCGTCGATATTGCGCTGATAGAAGTAAAGGCCAGTCTGGTGGACGCCCAGCCATTCCGAGGCTGGGCCGTGACATGCTTCGCAGGTCACACCCTCGGCCTGATTGAACGTATCCTCGCGGTGTTTCGGCGAGATGTTGAACGTATGACAGTCGAGGCACAGCTTGGCGGAGGTCGGCGAGCCCAGCCCCAGATCTCCCGCAATCTGGCGCGCCTTCTTGGTTTGCAGCGTCTGGAAGGACTTGGCATGGGGGTCCTTCTCTTTCCACACGACATATTCCTGCTGCGTGACCGAGGAGTTTGGCCACGGCTTGTCCGCAGAATGGCAAGTAGACTGGCTACAGGTTACGGACCCCAGCGCCTTGACGTCATGGGGCTGCGCCGGGCCCGAGAGGGTCAGGACCAGAAACGGCGCGGCGATAAGGCTCCAGCGGATCATACAGGCGTCCTCACTGAGTCTTCGCAGGTTTCGGGGAGCGTTGGCGCGCATCCGCGCGGGCTTGATAGGCCTCGGCATGAGCGGGCGACATCGGGGTGCGACCTGGGATGTGGTACTCGTGGCAGGACACACAGTCGACGCCGGCAGTCTGCGCACCGTCCACGTGACAATCGCGGCAGCTGTCCATCGCTGGCATCAACACATCCGAAGACTTTTCGGATTTGGTTGCATCGTGGCAGCCTGTGCAATCCATGGCCAGATGCGGCGTGTGGTTGAACTGCGCCTTGGGCATCCAGTGGCGCTGCAGCACGGCTGGCAGCACTTTCCAGCGATCTTCACCGCGCGCATCCGCGAACTTCTGCGCCTCGTGACAGGTGCCGCAAAGCCGGACACCGAACAGCGCATCCATCTGAACAAGCGTTTCCTTGCGCGCCCATTCAATGGTCAGTCCACGATCGCGGTCCGACAGCTGTGCCAGAGAGCGCTGGGTCGCCGCCTGCTCCTGCTCGAGCTCCTCCAGCGTAATCCGGCGCTTGCGCTTGCGCTTGACGGCCTGCGGGGCTGAACCTGTGGTCACGCCGCCTTCCATGGCCGCAGCCAGGAAGTAATCGGTGATGACGCGAGCAACTTCGTCTTCCTTCCCATGCGGCAGCGGACGTTTCAAGCCGGCGGCATCGAACTCCATCAAGTGACAGCCGCTGCAATCTCTTTCCATCTGAATGGGACGCATCAGCGCGCCGCCTGCTTCCAGCTGGTGACAATCGGCGCATTGCAGCTGCTTGCGGCCCGCGGGTGTCTTCATGCCACCTTCGACAAGGTGTTTGGAGTGCGGGAACTTCAGGCCCGACTTCTCCACCGGCGGCTGGTCCGGATTGAAACGTGTCCGCGTCACGATCGGGGTAGGACGACCTTCTTCATTTCGCTCGACGCCTGTCACGACGGCAAGCTGGAAGATCGGGTGCTGGGTCTCGAAGCTGGTAATGTTGTCCAACTCGGACTTGGCCGAGACCGACTTTATGTCCTGATGGCAGTTCGTGCATTCGGTGACCGCTGTCTCAATAGGAGCAGCACCGCCGTTATGTTCCTTGTGGCAGGAGCCGCACCGCGTCTCTTCCAGCCCCACAGCGGGGTGAGCCGCGACATCAGCATGGTTCTCGACCGTCGCATGGCATGACAGGCACGATGCATCTGCCGTCATCTCGAACGGCCGCACGTGACAAGCGGCGCAATCGTTCTCGATCAGCTTGTGCGCGTTGGACAGCGGGCCGGAGCTCCAGGCGATTTCCATGGGCGTCGTGAACGGCAGGTCCTCGCGCGCCATTCCATCTACGACCTGAACGCCTATATCCGCTGCGTCAGGCTGCATACCTGCACGCTGCAGGACATCTGTCAGTGGCCAGACTACAAAAACACCAAGGATGACCAGCGAGAAAACCCAGCCAAGCATCCGGCGCGAGGGCAGGACATCCTCGAGGTCGCGCTTGGCACTTCGTTTGGCACCGCGCGCAACCTCAGTCGCAGGTTCCTCTTCGAGGATCAGAACCGCATCGGCACCATCACGGCCGTTCTCACCCTTGAACGTGTAGCGCCCGATAGTGACATCAGTGCCAGCGGCAAGATTTGCTTCGTTGGTCTTCTTGCCACCAATGGCCAGCCCACCCTCGGACTCAGCCGACATGCGGACCTGACCACCATCAATTCGGACAGTTGCATGGTGATAGTCAATGTCGATATCCGACAGGTTGATCTCGGCAGAGACCGCACGGCCAACCTTGAACTCAGAGCCTTCAAGGATGGTTTCACGCCGCGAGACATCGTCGGACCCGGCGCGCTTTCTGAGTGTTACAAGCAGAAGCTTCATCGGATCACCAATAGAAGAAGACAAGGGTTACGTGGGCAATCACGGCCACGATCAGGGCCGAGGTCAGTGGTATGTGTAGCCAGAGCCAGATCTTGAGCAGCGCACGGTAGCGCGCGTCCCGGCGCAGGCAGGCGGCCACTTCGCGTTTGCGGCCAAGATCGCCCATGACGTCTGTCAAACGGCGGCGCACATCGGAGTCGAAGTCACCTTTGTCGATTAGCGCCCGGACTTCCCGCGCTGCGCGCGCCGTCGCGCAGTTGCGCGAAGACCCTGACAGGATCGAGAACAATCCTCCGCCGATCCGCGTCTTCTCCAACGATCGCTGGATTGGCGGACGGAAATCATCAGGCAGAAACTGCAACGCGCGTTCCAGCTTGGTCGACACTTCGTCCATGTCCATGTCGAGTTGCTCGCGTTCGGACATATCCATCCGCTTCTTCTCGACAATCATCTCCGAGAGGTTCCGACTCATCTTGTCCGGAATACCCGAATAGGTCGTGATGCCCCATATGCCCGAACCGATGACGATCAGCAGCAGCACATATGCGAGCGTATGGATGGACCATTCGAACTCGAACCCAGTGTGCAACGTCGCGGTCACGATCAGGGTGAGGCCGAGATAGACATGAGCGGACACGACGTCGCGTCTGCGACCCGCCGAGGAAGCAAACCTGCGTTTGCGCACGCCCAGCCATGACAGGTAGAGGACGATCAGCGCTGAAAACCCGCCAAGCCCGTATCCGACGATCGTCGAGCCATCCCGCCCTGCAGGCGGCGCAAAGTAGATATATGCGGCCAAAGCAATCACACTCAGAATGATACCGGTCCAAAGCCAGAAACGGTTCGCGAGGAAGGAGGTCTGGATATTCATCAGGTCGCCCCCTGGATCTTTTGCATGAGACCTTCAGGCTCGACCCTGATGATCGCGCCGGTCGGGCATGCGCGGACGCAGGCAGGGCCACCGCGCACGTCCTCGCAGAGATCGCACTTGCGAGCCATCTCCTTGTTATCCTTGGATTTCACAGGCGCCCGTCGCTCGCCCGGATTGTCGCCAAATCCGAACAGCATCCATGTCAGCAGCAAGCCCCGTTTCTTGGGTCGCGCCGAAAGCTGGATGGCATCATAGGGACAGTTACGCGCACAGTTCCCGCAGCCGATACAACTGTCGTTGACCATCACGGCCCCGCCCGGGCTTCGGTAAAGCGCATTGGGCGGGCAGTCAGCCATGCAATGCGGGTGCTCACAATGGCGACAGGAAATCGGGATATGGATCTCGGCATGGGTCGGACCCGCGGCGCGGTTCAGGCGCGGGATACCGTCATGGGTCTCGGCACAAGCCTTCTCGCAATAGTCGCAGCGCACACAAAGCTTGTTGTCGATCGCAATAGCGTTGGTCGCTTCTCCAATGCCATTGGTCATCAGGAAGTCAACCATACGGCTCTTGGCGTCGTTGGCGGTTGCGCGCGCGGCGGCACCCTCGGCACGCTCCTCGGCCATGCGTTGGACGATTTCCTTGACCTTGGCGTTCCTCGCAATGAGCTGCGTGAAAACGGCCTTCGAGATCTTCATCGCCTCGGCCCCAATGGCTGCGCGCACCGTGCCGTTGCGTGGCGCATTGTTCAGAAGCGCTGTCTCA
>JBGCFK010000007.1:0-8953 GCA_045106875.1 Paracoccaceae bacterium
GACCGGACAAGGCCGCCGCCCAGTTTGCGCTTGCCAAGGAACAGGACCCTGATGATCCGACAGCATGGCTGTTCTCGGCGATTGAACGCTTTTCCGCCAACCAGCCGGTGACGGCGCTGGCCGAGTTGCAGGAGGCAGCAAAGCGTGGTGACGCGCGTGCGACAGTGCGTGGACGCGATGGGTTGGGTGAGGATCAGGCTGTGCGCGATACTGCGACTGGCAGAATTTTCGACGTGCTGGGGTTCGAGGAACAAGCCGGACAAGCCGGTGCCGACGCGGTGCAGTCTGATCCGTCAAACCCGGGCGCACACAGGTTTCTTGCGGACGTGTACCGCGCTCGACCCGGGTTCGAGATCGCGCAGACCTCCGAGCTTCTGACGGCACAGTTGTTGTCCCCGCCGACCCAGAACCCGGTGCAGCCGCGACTGTCGGAGCCGGATCTGGGGCTGCTGGCGACTTCCGGCCCGGCACGCGTGACGTTTCACGAGTTCGCTCCGATCTTCGATGGCGATGGCGCCAGCTTCATCATCTCGGGGACAGGCGGCACGCAAGGCCTCCACGAAAACGAGCTTTCTTTCAGTATCAAGGATGGTCCTGTTTCGTTTGCCGTCGGGCAGTTTCACTCCGCGACAGACGGTTTTCGGGTGAACGACGACATTCGCCACGACGTGATCAGCGTCGAGGCAAAGTTTCAGCCCGCGCCCTGGCTGACCCTGACGGCCGAGGCGCGCGCCCGCGAAACGGATGAAGGTGACCGATTTCTACGGTCATTCAACGATCCCAACGCGTTTACCGAGCAGACCGAGCAACAGCGCGTTCAGCTGACTCTGGGGGCACATGCGAAACTCGCCCCGGATAACGATCTGCTGCTGTTCGCCACCATTGCGCAGTCGGATATCGGGATCGATAGCAATCAGGGCTTTTTCGGTATCTTCGAGACTGATCAGAAGATTGATGCGTTCACGGCAGAAGTTCAGGACATCGCCCGCTTCGATTGGGGGCATGTGATCCTGGGCGGATCCTATACCAAATCGGATGGCCAGACGGTTTTGTCCAATCCGTTCTTTGGCGCGTTCCCGCCTGAATTCCGTGAGGTCGACCAGGTCTCGGGCTACGCATATGCGTTCATTCAACCGGTGGACTGGCTGGAGCTGACCGTCGGCGCCAGCGTGGATCGGGCGGAACGGATGTTCGCCGAGACGGACCTGTTCACCTTCGCGCCGATTCAGGACGAGGCAGTGTTCACCCAGTTCAGTCCCAAGCTGGGTGTGGAGATCGAGCCCTTCAACGGCGTGCGACTCCGCGGGGCTTATGTCAGGACGCTGAAACGCGAGTTGGTGCAGGACCGGACTTTGGAGCCTACGACGATCGCGGGTTTCAACCAGTTCTACGACGACTTTCCCCAGACAAATGCTGAGCTGATGGGCGGTGGTGTCGACGTCCGCATCCTCGACAATGTCTGGGCGGGTGGCGAATTCATCTACCGTGAGCTGGAGATACCTGACCTGACGCAAAGCGTGCTGACGTTTATCGGCAGCGAAAAGATTGCGCGTGGCTATGTCAACGCGACTTTGGGCGATAACTGGGCCGGGTCGCTGGGCGTCGAGTTTATCGATGCCGAAACAGACTTGCTTGACCGTCCGGATCAGGTGCGCACTCTGCAGGTTCCACTGTCCATTCGGTATTTCCATGAAAGTGGTTTTTTTGCCGGCGGCGAGGTGATCTGGTTCGATCAGGAATCGGTGGGCTCCGTGGGCGAAGACTTCAACTTGCTGGATGTCGACACCGACGAACAGGGTCTGATCCTGAACGCCGTGGCAGGCTACCGATTGCCTGACAACAGGGGTGTGGCCTCGATCGAGGTCAACAACATCCTCGACCAGAGCTTCGCCTTGCAGAACAGTCAGAACAATTCTGCAAGACCGGGGACCCGTCCCCTGGCTGAAGAATTGAGTGTCATTGGACGGATAACTTTAGGTTTCTGAGATACAAAATAAGGAGCGAACGATGTCGACCTGTTACAATCATGGAGATCCGGCACCTTGCGGTGTCATACCACCGCGATCCGGATGCTGCGATCCGGGTAAAGCCTGGATATGGCATCCTTCCAAGCGTTGCTGGGTGTGCATACCGCATCCGCTTTGCTGATCTGACAGGCGGAGACGCCTGACGCATGGACAGGACGCGCCGGGGCAGGCTAGCTTCGGCGCGTTCACTTTGTCGGGGCACTCATGCTTTCCAATTCCACGGCTGCGGTACACGCGGCTGACCAAGCCAATATACTCCACCCTTGGGAGGCATTGGACCAGTTTCGCAAATCCGACTATATGATCGCCGCGCGCGGTGAGGGGATCCATCTCTTTGATGCGGCGGGTCGCCGTTTCATAGATGGTCCGGGTGGCATGTGGTGCGTGAACATTGGCCACGGACGCGCCGAGATGGCGGAGGCAGCAGCGGCACAGATGATGCAGCTTGGCTATGCCTCGCCCTGGTTCACGGCGACCGAGCCCGCGGCCTTGCTGGCCGAGAAACTGGCAGCCCTGGCACCCGCCGGACTGAACACCGTTCAGTTCACCACTGGCGGCTCCACTGCCGTTGATACCGCACTCAGGACCGTGCACTTCGTCAATAACCGACGCGGTCTGCCCGACAAGAAGATCGTGATCGCGCGGGAGAAGGGATACCACGGGTCCACCTATCTCTCTGCCACTATGTCGGGCAAGGAACGGGACCTGTCCTGCTTCGACACGGCGCGGGAACTTGTGCATTTCTTGGCCGACGTCGCGCCGCATCGTCGTCCCAAGGGCATGTCGGTCGAGGATTTCTGTGACGCGAAGGTCGCCGATCTGGAAAACGCAATAACAGAGATCGGACCGGACCGGGTCGGTGCGTTCATCGCTGAACCCGTGCTCTGTTCAGGCGGAGTCATCATTCCGCCGCCCGGCTATCACCAGCGCACGGCCGAGGTCTGCCGAAAGCACGACGTCTTCTACATCTCGGACGAGGTCGTCACTGCGTTTGGACGGCTGGGTCACTGGTTTGCCTCGGACGACGTGTTCGGGATCGAGCCTGATTTCATCACTTGCGCCAAAGGCCTGACCTCTGGCTATCTCCCGCTGGGCGCCTGTCTGATCAACGACCGGGTGCTGGAGCATATGACTGGCCCGGACCACGAGGTGCTGTTCCCGAACGGGTATACATATTCAGGGCATCCGGTGTCTTGCGCAGTTGCGTTGAAGAACATCGAGATCATCGAACGAGAGGGTTTGCTTGACCATGTTCAAGCCATCGCCCCGCATTTTCAGGACCGAATTCGCGCTTTGCAGCGCTATCCTGTTGTAGGCGATGCGCGCGGCATGGGGCTGGTTGGCTGTATCGAGGGCATGCTTGACCCGGACGGCACGCCGCTCGCGACACAGCGGGACATTGGCGCACGGCTGGATGCGGCATGCGAGGCACGCGGGCTGATCGTGAGGCCCATTATCAACATGGCCGTTTTCTCGCCGCCCTTGATCATCACGCACGCACAGGTAGACGAGATGATGGACATTATCGAGGATGCTGTCGCGGAAGTGTCCAGAGACTTCACCTGACCGGAGTGCCCAATGGCTGATCACGATCTCACCGACCGCTCGTTCAACGGAGCCTCGCCCTTCGGTCTTGTGGATCATGCCACCTATTGCGGCGCGCTCAGTTTTCTTCGGCGACCCTATACCAAGGACCTGGCCGACAGCGACGCTGTGATCTGCGGTATTCCCTATGATCTGGCGGTGACCGATCGGCCGGGCACCCGGTTCGGTCCGCGCGCCATTCGACAGGCCTCGTCCAAGATCGCGTGGAGTGGCGGGCCATGGCGCTGGGATTTCGACCCGACCGAAGTTCTGCGGATCTCCGATTGGGGAGACATGACGCTGGATTCGGCAAGCCCGATCAGGTGCCGGCGCAGATCGAAAGCCAGATGACAGACCTGATCGCCTCTGGCGCGCGCATCCTGTCGCTGGGTGGCGATCATTTCGTGACCTATCCGGTGCTGAAGGCCCATGCGGCCAAACATGGTCCGATCGCTCTGCTGCAATTCGACAGTCACTCGGACACCTGGGCCGAGGATGGCAAGCGCATCGACCACGGGACCATGTTCTACCACGCTGTGCAGGAGGGTGTCATTGACGCAGCCCATTCGGTGCAGATCGGCATTCGTTCCGGTAACCCGGACACGCATGGGTTCACGGTGTTGGATGCCGACTACTTGATCGAGACGCCTGTGGTCCAGATCGTCGCAAAGATCGAGGAGGTGACGGCGGGGCGTCCGGTTTACCTGACTTTTGACATTGACTGTCTGGACCCATCGGCTGCGCCCGGTACCGGCACGCCGGTATGCGGCGGGCCAAGCTTTCAGCGGGCTGAGCGTGTCTTGACGGGGCTGACCGGTCTCAATATCGTGGGGGCAGATGTGGTCGAGGTCTCACCGCCCTTTGATCATGCTGATATCACGGCTTTGGCCGGAGCGACGCTTGCCATGAATATTCTGTGCCTTTGGGCGCAGGCAAAGACCGGATGACGCCGAACCCGGCAGGCGGGCCGCCTCAGTGTGCGGCCAGCAGGTTGTCCCAGGCTTGAGTTAGAATTTCAGGCGTCAGTTCCGGATTCTTGCCCTGATAGGTACAGATCGACTTGCACTGGTCGATCAGGAACCGGGGGTGGAACGCATTGAACCGTGCCTGCGGGTGCGCGCCGTAGAGATCGAACAGAATGAATGCCAGAATTTCTTCGTTGATTTCCAGACCAGAGCGTTCCGCGGTCTTGAGCAGAATCTTGACGAAGAGCTTGCGGTCAGGCCGATCCACCAGAATCTTGTGGCGAAGACGGCGCAGGCCCGCATCGTCCATCAGCGTGCGCGGCTCATAGTTTGTGGCAAAGATCACGAGCGTGTCGAAGGGCACTTCGACCTTGCGGCCATTTTCCAAAACCAGATGATCGTTGCCTGATTCCAGTGGAACAATCAGCCGGTTGGTCAGTTCCTGCGGCGTGTGCCGTTGGCGCCCGAAATCATCCACCACGAACAGCCCGCCGCCAGCTTTCAGGTGCAGCGGAGCATCATAGAGCCCGGTGGCCGGGTCCTTCACCATATCGAATTTCTCGAGCAGCAGTTCGCCGCCAGTTATGACTGCCGGGCGCACGCAGCGGATATATCGCTGATCTTGAATGGTTGGCCGGCGCAATCCAGTTGCTTGCGTGCTGCCATGCTGACGTACGGGTTCGTGCACAGCCGGATCAAAGAAGACCACCACGTCACTGCCGATCGCAATCGCGTGCGGCAGGTACACATGGCTTCCAAAAGCCTGGCATACCGCTGTGGCGATGGACGACTTACCATTGCCCGGAGGGCCGTACAGCAGGATCGACGCGCCGGAGTTTACCGCAGGGCCAATCTTGGTCATCAATTCGCTTGGCAGAACCAGTTCGTTGAATACTTGGCGCAGCGCAGGCTCGGTCAGTCTTTCGGCACGGACGGACTGGCGTTCGACTTGCGCGCAGAACTGGTCAACCGGCACAGGCGCTGCCCCGACCCAGCTGGATTGCGCCAGCGCTTCCTTTGCCCAGATCTTTCCCTTGTCGCTCAGCTGGTAGCGCATTTCGGCAACCATATTGGCGCCCGGCTGCCCCAGCAGGTGCACAAGCTGCTTGGCCAGTGCCATCTCTACCAGTTCATGGATCACAACAGTCGACAGCTTCAGCGCCGCTGACATCTCGCTGGGCCGTTCCATGCCTTGCCGGAACAGTGTCTTGATCAACAGATCCAGCAGGAACCCTTCGGTCAGCCCGGTTTCACGGACACTCCGAGGCGATTGCGGCGTTACGCCCGCATGTTGATCATGTCTGATCGCGGCCTGCGTGTTCATGAATGCCCCATCCCCTGTCTCTCGCGTCACAATATCGTCGATCCCTGGACACCGCTGAATGCCCGCACCCGATCGGAACCTACCCAGATTCCATCGACCGCGCAACCAATGCGTGTGACCGTCTGTCCCATCTGCATGAGAATCGCGCACTCGAAAAATCATGATCAGATAGCCACCCAATTTCGGCAATTTCCGGGCGGACATTGAAACTTCGCGTTGCTTTATTTTCTGTTAACCAAAATGCAAAGATTCTGAAGGGAGGTACGAAATGAAAAGCTATCAACATTACATCAATGGTTCCTACGTGGATCCTGTGCAGGGACAATGGTTCGACAGCATTGATCCCTATCGCGGCGAAGTCTGGGCCAGAATGCCGTGTGGCACTGCAGCGGATGTCGATGCAGCCGTGGCGGCCGCAAAGGCTGCAATGACCGACGGGCCCTTTGCCACCATGACCGCAACCCAGCGCGGCAAGCTCATGCGCCGGCTCGGTGATCTGGTGGCCGAGAATGCAGACCGCTTGGCCGAGATTGAAGTGCGCGACAATGGCAAGCTGCTGTCCGAGATGGCCGGACAGATGAAGTATCATCCCGAGTGGTGGTATTACTTCGCCGGTCTCGCGGACAAGGTTCAAGGCGCGACCATCCCAATAGACAAGCCGGACCACCTTGCCTTCACCACCCATGACCCGGTTGGAGTTGTGGGTGCGATCACGGCCTGGAACTCACCATTGCTGTTCATCGCCTGGAAGTGTGCTCCGGCAATCGCCGCAGGCTGCGCAGTCGTGGTCAAACCGTCGGAGTTCACATCGGCCTCGACGCTGGAGTACGCTGCCCTGGTCAAGGAAGCCGGGTTCCCCGATGGTGTCTTCAACGTGGTGGCGGGTCTGGGCGCCGAGGCAGGCTCGGCGCTGGTGGATCACCCTGATGTCGCCAAGATCACATTCACCGGGTCCGACAAGACGGGAGCCATGGTCTATGCGCAGGCGGCCAAGCACATAAAACGCGTGAGCCTCGAACTTGGCGGCAAGTCTCCGAACATCATCTTCGAAGATGCCAATCTGGATTCGGCCTGTGCGGGAGCAGTCTCGGGTATCTTTGCGGCAACCGGCCAGACCTGCATTGCCGGATCGCGCCTGTTGGTACAGAACTCGGTCAAGGACGAGGTCAGCCAGCGTCTGGTCGATATGGCCAAGACTGCCAGGATAGGCGACCCGATGAAGCCAGAGACCAATATCGGTCCGGTGACCACTGCACCGCAGTTTGCCAAAATTCGAGAGTACATCCAGATCGCACAGTCCGAGGGCGCAGAGCTTCTGGTTGGTGGCGGGCTGCCTGACGGCCCCGAGATTCAGGGTGGCCAGTTCGTCGAGCCGACAATTTTCGCCAACGTGCAGAACAGCATGCGGATCGCACAGGAAGAGGTCTTCGGCCCCGTGCTCTCGATCATCGGGTTCGAGGATGAAGAAGAAGCGGTCGAGATCGGGAACGACATCGCTTTCGGGCTTGCCGCTGGCGTCTGGACCCAGAACATCGGGCGGGCCGTGCGCATGTCCAAATCACTGAAAGCGGGCACGGTCTGGATCAACACCTATCGCGCAGTCAGCTACATGATGCCCTTTGGCGGGGTGAAGCGCTCGGGCATCGGGCGGGAAAGCGGAGTCGAGGCGATCAAGGAATATCTCAGCACCAAATCCGTGTGGATCAACACCTCGGACGCTGCGCCTGGTAATCCGTTCGTGATGCGATGAGAGCGTTCAAAGGAGGTTGAAGCGACGGATGCGGCCCATCTGTGCGTTCTGTTTTCCGAGGGGAATGTAGCTGTTTCGGAGACGCAAGATGAGACATTGGTTGAAGACACTTCTGGTTGTGCCTGTTGGTGCATTCCTGCTTGCAGGTGCCTCGCCCGCTGCGGCGGATGGGCAGCGTGGGTATTCGCGCGTGCTGGACCGGGTGGAGGACAGGCTGGACAGGTTGGAGAATCGGTTGGATCGCCGCGTGACGCTTGGTCCGCGGGATCGTCTGGAAGACCGGTTGGATCGCCGCGAGGATCGCTTTGATCGCCGCCACGGCCCGCGTGCCTCACGTTATTACTCCCGCGTGGATCGGAAGCTTGACCGGAAGGAGCGCCGCGCTCAGCGCCGGGCCTTGCGGCGTGCGTATCATCGGGGTTGGCGTTACCGCTGACTCCAAGAAACCAGTCAGGAAGGGCGTCGACGTTGTGTCGGCGCCCTTTTGCTTTTTGCACAAATTTTGCTGGAATTTTGCGCAACGGATCTGTGCCGGCAATTCGTTTCACCAATGTCTGTCGGGCAGCTTGTCGATGCTGCTTTCGGTTATATGCCCGGCAGGCGGGCTGTGACGGCAACCCCCTCCCGCCGCGGCCCGGTCCCTCTGCCACTAGTGGCAGGGGGACCGCCCTTTATCACAGCTCGTACAGCGCACCGAACTTGGTGTTCAGATAGGCCAGCAAGGCGGTCTCGTCCGGGGCCTTGCCGGTCACGCGGGTAATCAGGTCGACAGGTAGATAGGTTGCGCCGGGCCTGTGGATCTTCTCGCGCATCCAGCCAATCGGCCCGGAGACATCGCCATCTGCAATCGCCGGATCCACATCGCCAAGCTCCTGCCGCATCGAGGCGTCAAGACACCCGGCGTAGATGTTGCCCAACGCGTATGTCGGGAAGTACCCGAACAGCCCGGCAGACCAGTGCACATCCTGCAGTACCCCGTTCGAAGGGCGGTCCACTTGGATGCCGAAATCGGCGAGGAAGCGATCGTTCCACGCGGCTTCCAGGTCCGAAGGGGCAAGATCTCCACCGATCAGGGCCTGCTCCAGTTCGTAACGCAGCATGATGTGCAGGTTGTAATGCACCTCATCAGCTTCCGTCCGGATGAACCCCGGGCCAACCCGGTTCACGGCAGCGTAGAAATCATCCGCACGCCCGATGCCGAAGTCCCCGAACGTGTCCTGCATGCGTGGATAGAGCCAGCTGCAGAATGCTTCGCTTCGCCCGATCTGATTCTCGCAAAACCTCGACTGGCTTTCATGCACGC
>JBGCFK010000070.1:0-3906 GCA_045106875.1 Paracoccaceae bacterium
TTTGGTCAGGTCCAAGTCATCTTTCGAAACCACTTCAATGTCCCGGTGCGCCGTGATCCACTTGTTAAGTGTCGACATCCCGGCCAGGATCATCAGCAACCTGTTTGCGTGTCAGCCCACTGGTCAGTGCAATACGCACAGCATCTCGGCGGAATTCGTCTATCCGCTTCAGTCCCATAGTTCGTCTCCTTTGCTGCAATAAATGCTATCAAAGGAGCGGCATCAAACCGCGACAGGTCCACTACTGCGTCTCGTCATCTCTCCCCCTCGTTCCCGGCATCAGCATGCCGTCTGCAAGCAGAAAGTCCACTTATCCAACCTGCTCAGGTTTCCCAAGCTACCTCAGGGTCAATTAGACTACTCCGAACTCAGCAAGGTTCTTGGAAGCGTCCAAGCGAGCACTCAGATCTTGCGCTCTTGAAATCCCTCCGGAAAATGAAGGAAAATCTCCGGCCATATCGGGTTAGTTTGGTTGGATAATCAGAGGATTCGCAAGTCGGTGTTCCTCGAGATTTGGGCCATCGCCAATACGGTCCACAATTCCGAAGAGGCCACCACCCGAAATTGGTGCGAGTACCCCGTGCCATGTGTTGCGAGCATAGTTCACGCCTTGATCAAAGCGCGCATGGAAGGCGAGCGCGGTGCCAGGTTCTCCGCTGACATCCGGTGCCACAATCACCAGATAATCGGATCCGTTCATGGGCAGAAACGCCTGCGAACCAAGCGGATGACGTTCCAGCAAGTCACATGCATAGGGCAGCGCGCGGATTTTGGATTGGAACAGGCTTATTCCGGGTGATCCATCCACAATCTCCAAGCCGGCCAAGTCATGAAAGCGGCGGCATTGGCCGTCGTTGATCAGTTTGAACTCCCCACCTGTCTCGATCACATGGCCATAAGGACGGAATGCCTCTGCCGTCAGCGGCTGCGTCTGCAAGATCATCGTGGCGGGGCCAGGGGCATATGCCGGTTCACATCCTTGTAGAGCAAATAGCGGAACCGTCCCGGCCCGCCCGCATAGCAGGCTTGTGGACAGAAGGCGCGGAGCCACATGAAATCACCGGCTTCCACCTCGACCCAATCGCCATTCAGGCGATACACTGCCTTGCCTTCCAGCACGTAAAGCCCGTGTTCCATGACATGCGTTTCGGCAAACGGGATGACGCCGCCCGGCTCGAAATTGACGATGGTCACGTGCATGTCGTGACGCAGGTCCGCAGGGTCCACGAACCGAGTGGTCGACCAGACGCCCTCCGTGTCGGGCATGACGTTCGGTGCGATGTCCTGTTCGCGAGCGACGAAGGAGGTTGGCGTCTCGACGCCCGGCGCAGGCTCGTAGCGTTTACGAATCCAGTGGAAGGTCGACGGGGCCTGCGACGCGTTCCGTACCGACCAATCCTCGCCCGGTGCAAGAAACGCGTAGCCGCCAGGGGTCAGGACAGAGGCCTGCCCCGCGATCGTCAGGGTCACCTCCCCGCCAACCACGAAGATGACGCTTTCGCCGTGCGAGTCAGGTTCCGGGGAGCTGCTACCGCCCAGAGGCGCCAGTTCCACAATCATCTGGGCAAAGGTCTCGGCAAAGCCTGACAAAGGCCGTGCCAGAACCCAGGCCCGTGTGCCTTCCCATCCCGGCAGGTGGCTGGTCACAATGTCCGATAATGTGCCCTTCGGGATCACGGCATATGCATCTGTGAATATTGCCCGGTCGGTCAGCAGTTGGGTCTGAGGCGGCAGGCCGCCCTTGGGCACGTGGTATTTGGTCATGGTGCCTCCGGCGGATGTGTCTTACGCCAGTGTTCCGCGATCTGGATGCGTTTGGCAAACCAGACGTCCTTGTGCCCCTGCGCATACTCAAGGAACCGTCGCAGCGCTGCAATACGACCGGGCCTGCCTACCAGCCGACAATGCAGCCCTACAGACATCATCTTGGGCGCACCAGCCTGTCCCTCGCGGTAAAGCTCGTCAAAGCTGTCGCGAAGGTAGCTTTCAAACTGATCGCCCGCATTGAAGCCCTGCGGGGTCGCGAACCGCATGTCGTTTGCATCCAGCGTATAGGGCACAACCAACTGGTCGCGGACACCAATCCGAAGCCAGTACGGCAGGTCGTCGGCATAGCTGTCCGCTACATAGTCAAAGGAGCCATCTTCGGCGATCAGACGCACGGTGTTCATCGAGCACCGTCCGGTATACCAGCCACGCGGAGCGGAGCCTGTCACGCGCGCGTGACGCGCCTTTGCCTCTGAAATATGCGCGTTCTCTTCTTCCTCGGAAAAGTCATGATAGTCGATCCACTTGAGCCCGTGGGACGCTATTTCCCAATTGGCGGCGCTCATGGCGGCCACCTGCTCAGGACTCCGCTCCAACGCCGTGGCAACACCATAAACAGTGACCGGGATATCCATCGATGTGAACAGCCGGTGCAGCCGCCAGAAACCTGCCCGCGCGCCATATTCGTAGATGCTTTCCATGTTCCAGTGACGCTCTCCCGGCCAGGCTGCGGCACCGACGATCTCGGACAGGAAAGCTTCGGAGGCAGCATCGCCGTGGAGGATGTTGTTCTCGCCGCCCTCTTCGTAGTTCAGCACGATCTGCACGGCGATCTTGGCGCTGCCCGGCCAATCCGGGTCGGGAGTATGGGCACCATAGCCAAGCAAGTCCCGAGGCTAGCCCGTTGGCGAAGTCATCCGGTGGCCTTTATCACGGTGCGGGCCAAGCCGGCAGCGGCCGCGACACCGTCCACCGCAGGCAGGCCCGAGGCCCGCTCCATCGCCGGGCCAAACGCTGCCATTCCCGCACAGCCAAGCACCAGAGCTTGCGTGCTATCCTGCGACGCGACCCTTTTTGCGCAGTCTGTCAGGGTTGCTTTGGCAGCAGCAGGATCCTGCTCCAGAAACAAGACTGGCAGCCCGCTCGCATGCACCGCCGCACAGCAATCTGCAAGCCCGTAACGGTCGATGTTGGCCTCGATCACAGGGACCGAGACCGGCAGTGTCGTGATCACTGAGAACCGCCCATAAACCATTGCCGCAAGAAACGCGGCCTGCCCAATGCCGATGACCGGGATGGGAGACGTGGCCCGCGCCTCCTCCAGGCCAGTGTCGTCAAAACAGGCGATAATGGCAGCATCGAAGCCTTCCTTGACCGCATCTGCAACGATCGCAATCACGCCCGGTGTTGCGGCCTCGCCGTCGACCGGACCCTGGATCGCAGCTGGTGCGCCCAGATTGGTTCGGCCCTCAACTGTCACATCCGGCGCTGCGGCAGCGCGTGCCGCTGCCAGGACTCCTGCAGTCATGCTGACCGTAGAGTTGGGATTGATCACCAGTACACGCATCATACCATGCCTTTGCCTGCGTCCGATGTTTGCCGGGATCGCCTGCGATTGGCCATGAGCCCGGCCATCAGGAACCCACCCACAATGAAGAATGAGAACACCGTTGTCAGCGTCCCCAACGCATAAAGTACTGGAGTGGTGACATTAGTAGTCATGCCAAAAATCTCGAGAGGCAAGGTATTGTACGATCCCGCAGTCAGAAGTGTCCGCGCGAACTCGTCATAGGACAGTGTAAATCCGAATAGCGCGACCCCGATCAGCGAGGGCGCTATGATCGGCAACACCACATGGCGCACCGTCTGCCAGGCCGAGGCCCCCTGATCGCGTGCCGCTTCCTCGAAAGATTTGTCGAACCGGTTAAAGACGGCGAACATGATCAGAAGGCCGAAAGGCAATGTCCAGGTCAGCTGCGCGCCAAAACCCGAAGTTGCCCAGTGCACATCCCAGTCCAACCGGTTGAAGATCAGGCCAACGCCGAGTGACACCAGTATCGACGGGATGATGAGCGAGGTGATGATCAGGTAAAAGAGGATCGTGGATCCTGGAAAGCGCTTGCGGAACGCCAGCCCGCC
>JBGCFK010000071.1:0-4863 GCA_045106875.1 Paracoccaceae bacterium
TACCATCACCAACCGCCGGGTTGCGATGCGCATCGGCGCTGCACTCACGGTAACGCTGAACCTGCCTTATCGCTGGATCGGCTCGGCAGATCTGCAGTTGCGCAAGGATGGCTCGGGCACGATTGCGCTGGATCTGATCGGAAACACGCAGTTCTCATATCTTGTGTGCTGGCCGCATGTCCGGCCATGGCACATGACAGAAACCCAGCCCTCATTGCGTTGCATTCCGGATGCAGAGGCTGTTGCCCGCATTCTGAGTGAACATGCCCGCGCTGCCGTGACGCGGGGCGTTGCCGACGGCCCAATACCGCGGCCCCAGACAATCGCCGCGGAATAGAGGGAGTTTCGCGATGGCAAATCACAACGCCCCGACGCATGAGCTTACCCATTTCTTTCGCAACAGGGAGGATCGGGAACGAATCCCACGGATCCTGATCCGTGCGATTATGAGTCTGTGCCTAATAATTCTGGGTATTGTTAGTCTGGCCCGAATAATGGGGATGGAACCTGCGGCCATGCCACCCAAGGATATCCCGGTCGTGGCGGAGCGTACGCTGATCATCTATGGGGACCGTGACGGAAACGCGCGGGTGCTGGATCAACATGGCAGCCAGATCGCGGATCTCAGCCCCCAGCAGGGCGGATTTATCTCGGGCGTATGGCGGTCCATGGCGCGTGCGCGAACCCAACAAGGTATAGACCCGAACGCCCCAGTGCGTATTGTGAAATTTGCTGATGGCAGGCTTGCCCTGCGCGATGATCAATCCGGCTGGAGGGCCGAACTGATCGGGTTTGGCAGAGACAACACCAGAGCCTTCGCAACGCTGCTGGAACAATAAGAAACGCGCGACCAACGCCATTGGAGGGAATGATGGAGATATTCAGAAAGAAACGCGAGATTGCTCCGTGTACGGTGGAGATTTCTCACAAGTTCGAAAGCCTGCATGCGCATGTGCGTTTTGACAACGGGGCGGTGGTGCACCCCGGCGACGAAGTGCAGGTCGAGGGGCCGGAAATCATGGCACCGTTCGGTGAGATCGTGACTGAAAAGCGCACGGCAATCATCACGCGGGCGAACTGGCTGGAACGGCTCTGGACCCGGTGGACCGGTGACTTCGAAGTGATGGAGCTCTGCGAGTTCAGCTTCTCCGACGAGGTGCGGCTATGAACGTCCAGGCAACCCACACGGCAGATGCGACGACGGTTGAGGAAAGCCTCGCCATCCAGGAAGAGATGTCGAAGTTCGACAGCGATGATGCGACCGCGCTGGCCATGCAGAACACGTTGCTGACGCCGCGGTTCTACACCACAGACTTCGACGAAATGGACAAGCTGAGCGTTGAACCTGTTCGCGAGGAATGGGACGCGCTGATTGCCCAGTTCGCCTCTGACCCCAACAAGGGTCACTTCAAGAAGAACGCGGACTGGGACACGGTCGACTGGGAGGGCATGGATCCGCCCCTGAAGAAAGAGTTCATCGATTTCCTCGTCAGTTCCTGCACAGCTGAATTCTCGGGCTGTGTGCTCTACAAGGAAATGAAACGGCGCGGCGCGAACGAGGACATCACCAAGCTCTTCCAGTATATGGCCCGCGACGAGGCCCGTCATGCCGGGTTCATCAACGATGCGTTGCGCGAAGCAGGCATTGCCGTGAACCTCGGCTTCCTGACGCAGAAGAAGAAGTACACGTACTTCCGGCCAAAATTCATCTACTACGCTACCTACCTGTCCGAGAAGATCGGCTATGCGCGGTACATTACGATCTACCGTCATCTTGAAGCGAACCCGGACAAGCGGTTCCATCCGATCTTCAAATGGTTCAAAGAGTGGTGCAACGACGAGTTCAGCCATGGCGAGGCATTCAGTCTGCTGATGCGCGCGGATGGCAAATGCCTCGAAGGGGCAAACAAGCTCTGGATTCGTTTCTTCCTGATCGCAGTCTTTGTTACAATGTATATCCGGGATCATGCCCGCCCGGAATTTCACAAGGCGCTCGGCGTCGACATCGATTGGTACGACATGGAAGTGTTCCGGATCACAAGCGAGATCACGCGTCAGTGTTTCCCGGTCGAACTGGATCTGGAGAACCCTGCCTTCAAACGCAACTGCGAGCGCATGTTGGCGATTTTCACTGCCATGCATGACGCCAAGGCCAAGGGCGGCGCAATCCAATGGCTGCGCCGCATGGGCCTGAGTGCCAGAGCGGGGCTGACCTTCGCGCGAATGTATTTCACGCCGGTCAAGCGGAACGAGATCCCTGCGGTCTCAAAACTGGAACCGGTTTGGTAAGATGACTTTGGCTGCGCTTTCCGCATTGTTCATCTGGTGGTTCTCCACAGGAGCGATCCTGTGGGCCATCGGACGCAATCCGGGGAACACGGCAGTCTGGGCCAGCCTGCCCTTAGCTCTTGTGGCAGCAGTCTGGCTGGCTTGGGCAAGTCAGCAGGGTACGATCGCAGGAGCCTATGCGGGCTTTGCCGCAGCAATTCTGGTCTGGGGCTGGTTCGAGTTTGCGTTTCTGACTGGTGTTCTTACAGGACCTAACCGGCAACCCTGCCCGCCCTGCGCCCGTGGCTGGCAGCATTTTGGCCTTGCCTGGGCCACTGTCTCGCATCACGAACTGGCGATCCTCGGCACAGCAACCCTGCTGGGGATACTAACCTGGAACGCACCAGATCAGACCGGACTTTGGACTTTCCTGATCCTGTTCGCCGCGCGTATCTCGGCGAAACTAAACGTTTACTTTGGCGTGCCCAATCTCAGTCACGAGATGATGCCGGAGAGCGTAGCGCATATGAAAACCTATTTCGCGAACCGGAGCATGAATTGGCTGTTCCCGGTCTCGATCACAGCACTGACTTTCGCGAATGCCTGCTGGATCGAACGCGCAGTGGCAGCAACCCCGGGCTCGGGCGCCGAGATCGGATTCGTGCTGCTTGCGACACTGACTTCACTAGCACTGCTGGAACACTGGCTTATGGTTTTGCCCGTGCGTGACGCTCTGCTGTGGCGATGGATGACACCAAAACCCAAGCTGGAAAGCGCCGTGCGCGCAACGCCGGCCGAATAATCGGAGGGGACTATGAACTACCAGGATTTTTTCGAAGGACGGCTGGACGACCTGCGTGAGGATGGAAACTACCGGGTCTTCGCCGATCTCGAACGCGAATGCGGCAACTTCCCCAACGCAAAGCGGCACGTGGGCGAAGGCGGCAACGCCGGCACGCATGATGTGACGGTCTGGTGTTCAAACGACTATCTCGGCATGGGTCAGCACGAAGCTGTGCGCGAAGCCATGAAAGAAGCCATCGACAGCTGCGGCGCAGGAGCAGGCGGCACCCGGAATATCTCGGGAACAAACCACCACCATGTCCTCCTCGAGCGCGAGCTTGCTGATCTCCACAACAAGGAATCTGCGCTGCTGTTTACGTCGGGCTATGTGTCGAACTTTGCCGCTCTGGGCACGTTGGGTGCGACGATCCCCGGCTGTGTGATCCTTTCGGACGCGCTGAACCACGCGTCAATGATCGAAGGCATTCGCCACTCGCGTGCGGAAAAGCTGATCTGGAAGCATAACGATATGGCGGATCTCGAGCGTCAGCTTGCGTCTCTGCCCATTGAACAGGCCAAGATGATCGCGTTCGAGAGTGTTTATTCCATGGACGGCGATATTGCGCCGATCAAGGAGATCTGCGATCTCGCCGACAAATATAACGCCATGACTTATCTCGATGAGGTGCATGCGGTCGGCATGTACGGCGCACGCGGCGGCGGCATCGCCGAGCAGGAAGGCCTGATGGACCGGATCACCGTCATCGAGGGTACTTTGGCCAAGGCGTTCGGGAATATGGGTGGCTACATCGCTGCTTCCGAGGCGCTGTGTGACTATGTCCGGTCATTCTCATCCGGGTTCATCTTCACAACGGCGATCCCGCCTGCCGTGGCCTCTGGCGCGCGTGTGGCTGTGCGGCATCTGAAATGGTCTTGCCACGAGCGCAAGCAGCAAAAAGCAGCAGTTGCGATGCTGCGCACCAAACTGGACCAACATGGAATCCCCCACATTCCGAACCCCAGCCACATCATCCCGGTGATGGTCGGTGACCCGGTGAAGTGCAAAATGCTGTCGGATATCCTGCTGGATGACTATGGGATTTACGTGCAACCCATCAATTATCCGACCGTGCCCAAGGGTACGGAGCGATTGCGGTTCACACCCGGCCCGCTGCACACCGAGACAGATATCGATCATCTGGTGAATGCGCTGTCGAACCTCTGGAGCCAGTGCGCACTGTCGCGCGCGGTCGCCTGATAGCGCTGAGCAAAAGGCATCCCGGATCTATCGATCCGGGATATTCGATATCTGACGTGCTCGGCATTCGCCTGCGCGCGCCGTGGCGACCAGACTGACCCTCGGCCTTATCCTCGCAACGCCGAGAGCAGCTGATCCACATGGTCAGGATTTGCATCTGGCGTAATGCCGTGACCGAGATTGAAGACGTACGGGTGGCCTTGCATTGTATCGCGAATGCGCCGGGCCTCGTCGCGCAACGCATCACCCCCCAGAACCATGTAGAGCGGATCCAGATTGCCCTGAAGCGTCAGGCCAGGGGTCTGCGCACGGATCACCTCCATTGGCGTGGATTGATCAATCGCCATAACGTGGATGCCCGTCGCTTCGGCGAAGGCAGCGTATTTGGCACCAGCACCGCGCGGAAAGCCGATCACTGGCACGCCGGGATGACTTTCGGCCAACGCATCGACGATCCGGCGGCATGGGACAACCGAGAAACGCTCGAACATCGGCGGGCTGAGTGTCGAGGCCCAACTGTCGAAGACCTTGACGACCTCGGCGCCCGCATCGAT
>JBGCFK010000072.1:0-3060 GCA_045106875.1 Paracoccaceae bacterium
GAGGCCTACCAATGGGCGAAAGCCGCAATGGAGAACCGGCGTCAGATCACGTTGGTGCCAGCCTCTTGAGGCCGGCAAAAAGCAAAAAGGCCCCGGACAATATCCGAGGCCTCATATTCAGCATCCTCGAGTTACCAACCCGATGGATATTGATCCCTAAGGATCAGAGCAGTTCCAGGTTGCCTGCAGACTGGCGGCCATCACGGCCTTCTTCCAGATCGTAGCTTACTTTCTGGTTGTCTGCCAGGCCGGTAAGGCCCGAGCGTTGTACAGCGGAGATGTGGACGAAAATGTCCTTGCCGCCATCATCGGGCTGAACGAAACCGTAGCCCTTGTCAGTGTTGAACCATTTCACGGTGCCAGTAGCCATCGTGATGTCTCCTATCAGTGTTACCGCCCGCAGAATGCGGCGGCCTCGGCGTAGTCAGAGCAAGGTCGAGATGCTCCGGGTCGGCAGGAGACAGTTCGATATTGATAACGTAGCCAATTTGACATGGTGCCTGTTTGCCTATTTTTCAAGTATAATGTTGCACTGCGACGTCAGACTTGACCTGACTGTGACGTATGCGCAAGCGTGGCGTGGCATCGCTTCAGGAGCGCTTGGATGACCTCGTTCGATACCGATTTGCGCGCCCGGTTCCTGGCGGGCATGGGCCACTTGGCAGCGACCGTAAACGTTGTGACGACCGAGGGTCCAGCAGGGCGCGCGGGCATCACGGTGTCTGCCATGTCTTCTGTGAGCGCCGATACGCCGAAACCGACACTGCTTGTCTGTGCACATCAGGATGGCAGCGCTGCGCCCATGATCCTCCAGAACGGGGTCTTTTGCGTGAATGTGCTGCGGGATGATCAGGCTTATATTTCTGACGCGTTTGCAGGACGTTACAAGGATCAGCTGCAAGACAAGTTCGAATGTACGGACTGGCAAGCCATGTCCACCGGCGCGCCCCGCGTTCTCGATCCACTGGTCGCCTTCGATTGCCGGGTGGTGTCGTCCGATCTGGTGGGCACGCATCATGTATTCTTCGGAGAGGTGCAGGAGATCTACATGGCGGGCCGTGGCTCACCTCTGATCTACGCACGCAAGGGTTATGGAGCGACATCCCGCATCGAGGCCCCGGCCAGTATCGGGGCCGGCCGAACTCGTGCTGCCAATCATCTGCGGCTGGCCTGCTTTTATACGATCAGCGCGTTCACATTGCCCGACCTCATGCGGCGTCTGGTTGATGAGGCTCCGGAAGTGGAAGTGACCCTGATCGAAGGCGACCAGTCGCGGATCGCGGGTGCCCTGATGTCTGGCGAAGTCGAGCTTGCGTTGATGTATGGTGAGGCGGCACTGCCCGATGCGCTGGTGGCAGAACGTCTGGTCGCCCGCGAGCCCTATGTGCTGTTGCAGGAGAACCATCCCCTCGCGGCTCAGGATGCAATCGCCGCCGAGGACCTCGATGGCCTGCCCATGGTGTTGTTGTCCACGCCGCCCAGCCCCGATTATTTCCTCTCTCTGTTGCGTTCGCAAGGGATCGAGCCGCGCATAGCCTGGCAGTCCGGCGTCATGGAAACCGTTCGCGGCATGGTAGCCGCAGGCCTTGGCTATGCCATTCTCGCGAGCCGCCCGGTGGCAGATGTCAGCTATGACGGTCTTGGCCTCGTCACCCGCCCCCTCGCCTGGGACGCGCCTGCGAGCCATCTTGTGCTGGTCCGCCGTAGCGACGCCAGTCTGACCTCAGCGGCCGAGCGGTTCGCCAGCCTTTGCCGCACTGTCTTCGGAGTAGACCACGCATGACCCATACACGTATCCGCCCATTCAATACCAGGGACACCTATCCCGAGCAGGCTCTGGACAACGATCTGTCTCAGGGCGTGGTTGCGCGCGGCTCTACAATTTTTCTGCGCGGTCAGTGTCCGCAAGAGCTCGACGGTGGTGCCAATACTGGCGTTGGCGATCCCGAGGCCCAGGCGCACAAGGTCATGCAGAACATCCGTCAGATGAGCGAAGAGGCGGGCGGCGAGATGGCACATCTCGTCAAACTGGTCGTCTATCTCACCGATGTGCGCCACCGCGAGACTGTCTATCGTGTGATGGGCGAATACATTCAGGGTGTGCATCCGGTCTGCACCGGTCTGGTCGTTGTGGCGCTGGCCCGGCCCGAATGGCTGGTCGAGATTGATGCCACCGCGGTGATCCCGGACGATCCTATCCCAGTGGAGCTCGAACCGAATGCCGTGCTGGAGGCAGCTGCAGCTGGCACTGTGCCCGAGGCAGATGTCGATCGGGACGAACCTGATCGGACAGGCGCTGGCGGCGCAACCGGGGAGGAAACCGCATGACCTTCTCCATCGTCGCGCGCTGCGGCGATACCGGCATGTTCGGGGTCGCCGTGTCCTCGTCATCGCCAGCCGTTGCAGCCCGCTGCGCCTATGCGCGTGCAGGTGCCGGGGCCGTCGCCAGCCAGAATGTCACGGATCCAAGCCTCGGGCCGCGCGCTCTGGACTTGTTGGCGTCCGGTGCAACGGCACCCGAGGCCGTGGCCATTCTCGCCCGCACTGCATCATATCCCGAATACCGGCAACTCTTGGCCGTCGACGCGGGAGGCCGCTCAGGTATCCACTCTGGCCCCAATTCGCTGGGGATCTGGACGGATGCCCGCGGGCCGGATGTCGCGTGTGGGGGCAACCTGCTGGCCAATGACAGCGTGCCGCAGGCCATGGTTGACGCGTTTACTGGCTCAAATGGGCACCTTGGCGATCGCCTCGTCACGGTGATGCGTGCGGCCTTGGCAGCAGGTGGAGAGGCCGGGCCAGTCCGCTCAGCCGGTATGATGCTGGTTCGCGAAGTATCGTGGCCGGTTGCCGATCTGCGCTGCGACTGGACCGCAGCCTGCCCCATCGAGGAAGTGGCCCAAGCGTGGGAGGTCTACAAGCCGCAGCTTGACGCCTATGTTACGCGCGCGCTGAACCCCGCAGATGCCCCCAGCTATGGAGTGCCCGGCGATGAGTAAAGTTGCTGTCGTCGGCGCGGGTGTCTTGGGCGCTTCAATAGCGTGGCGATTGGCGGAGGCA
>JBGCFK010000073.1:0-5612 GCA_045106875.1 Paracoccaceae bacterium
GTTGCACCTCGCGCTGGAATTCAGGTCTTCCTAGCGCGGAGTAACTATCCACATCTGTCATTGGCAGTCTCGAAAATGCACTTTTGGGGGGATCTGAAGCCGTCATCAATAGTGGGGATGGGCGTGGCTAGCCCTGGCATCGACGATAAAAGCGTCAACTACAGGCAAAGCCGTTGCCCTTCAGCCCTCGGCCGTTTGACGCGCAGGAGCTGGTAAATAAATCAATGTCGCAGCTGGCGCATCAGAGGGTCCAGAACGTGCTTGTCTTGGGATGATCTCTCAGGGTTACTCGCGCCAACAAAGTTGGAGAGTGGCATGGCAAACACAATCGTCAATTCCTGGAACGAGTGGGATCCGCTGAAGCACGTGATCGTCGGCATGGCGGATGACTGTCACATTCCGCCCGCCGAGCCTGCATTGGACGCCAAAGTTCCCGAAGACAGTGACATGCGCGGCCAGTGGGGTCGGCGACCACAAGAGAGTATCGACCGTGCGAACGAATTGCTCGACGGTTTTGCCAACCAGCTGCGTGCGCACGGCGTCACAGTAGATCGCCCAACCCCCATCGACTTTTCACAACCTGCGACCACTCCGGATTTCCGCACCGAAAGCCAGTTTGGCTGCATGCCACCCCGAGATGTTCTGTTGACCGTCGGGAATGAGATCCTTGAAGCGACCATGTCGTATCGCTGCCGCTGGTTCGAGTATCTCTGCTACCGGCCTCTGATGCAGCGGTATTTCGATGAGGACCCGAATTTCCGCCATGAGACTGCGCCCAAGCCGCGTCTGACGGATGCTGACTATCATCCTGACTACCTGTCCGAGAAAATCGGCGAGGCCAAGCGGTTGGAATGGGCAGCGGAGAAGTTCTTCGTCACGACCGAAGAGGAACCTTTGTTCGATGCTGCTGATGTGTTGCGCTTCGGAAGGGATCTTGTCGTGCAGCACGGGTTTACGACCAACCGCAAAGGGATCGATTGGTTGCGACGCCATTTCTCCGATCATCGTGTTCATGCGGTCAACTTCCCCGGAGATCCGTACCCGATTCATATCGACGCGACGTTCACGCCGATCCGGCCCGGTCTGATCCTGAACAATCCGCAACGCCGTCTGCCCCAGGATCAGCGCGCTATGTTCGAGAAGAACGGTTGGGAGATCGTAGACGCGGCGCAGCCCGCACACAACGCACCGCCGCCCTTGTGCTATTCGTCGACCTGGCTCAGCATGAATGTGCTGGTGCTGGATCCCAAGACAGTCTGCGTCGAGGCGTCCGAGACCTGGCAGATGGAGCAGTTGGACAAGCTGGGGCAGAACGTGATCCCGGTCGATCTGCGCGACGCCTATGCGTTTGGAGGAGGGCTGCATTGTTCCACGGCAGACGTCTATCGCGAAGGGTCGTGCGAGGACTACTTCCCGTATCTCTGATCTTGTTGAGCGTGTCGTCGAGTGCACACGAAGCGCCCCGGAGTGCGCTTGCCTGTACTCCCGCACTACCCAACTGGTGCACCAACATTCATGTCGGATGCGCCGGGCGTTCACGACATCGCACCTATGGGTTCGATATCGAATGGCATGGCCGGGGTGTTCGCGTAACTTTCGCTGATGGGTCCGACTGGCAAGCGCGCTTGGCCAGGCATGGCGGTGACATGGTATTGCGCCCGGCAAGCGGAAGAGACTGGATCCGCGTTCAAGAAGATGGAAGCTACAGCCAAAGGATCTACCGCGACGAAACGGCTCTCATGACCCGTGGAGTTTGTAGGTCGCGCAGTCTGACAACGAGATCATAGTGTATGAAGGTTGCTTTCGGAGACTGTATACCTAAAGTCCATCGCATTGAACGTCGCCATTGATACCGGAGCGTGCATGCTGGCATCTGATCCTGCGGCCCAAGCGACCGCGTTGCCCTGCTGGCGTGATCCCGGGCCTGCCGAACCGATTGGTGGCGGCATCACCAACAGAAACTTTCGCATCATCGATGACGGCCGTGTGTTTATGGTCCGGATCGGTGAAGACATACCGGTACACGGCATCATGCGCTGGCACGAACTGATGGTCAGTACGGCTGCGCATGCCGCTGGTGTCGCGCCGCGCGTCCACTACCATGAACCGGGTGCGCTTGTGCTGGACTATATCGATGGTCGGACCTTCAGCGAGAAAGATGTCCGCGATCCTGAGAACCTTGCCAAAATCATCAAACTGATCCGAACATGCCACGAACGAGTGCCGGAGTATTTGCGCGGGCCGGTGCTTAGCTTCTGGGTTTTTCACGTCATCCGCGACTATGTCGCTTCTTTGCAGAGCAGTGGGTCGCTCCATTTCTCGCGATTGCCCGAGATGTTGCGTACAGCTGACACGCTTGCAGCAGCGATCGGGCCGGTTCAGCTTGTACTTGGCCACAATGATCTGCTTGCCGCGAACATTCTCGACGACGGTGATCGGTTTTGGCTGGTTGACTGGGAGTATGCAGGTTTCAACTCGCCTTTGTTTGATCTTGGCGGATTGGCGACCAACAATGCCCTGAACCACAATCAGGAGATGTTTGTCCTAGCCAATTATTTCCAGACACCCGTAACCGCGGCGTTGTGGCGGAGTTATTCAGCAATGAAATGTGCGTCCCTCATGCGGGAAACCTTGTGGTCAATGGTGTCAGAGATTCACTCGGATCTTGATTTCGACTATGCTGCCTACACCTCCGAGAACAAATCACGTTTGCAAGCCGCACTGGCCGATTTTCGGAATACCTGACAAATGATCGACTTGCCTGTGTCTGCCAAAACCGTTGTCATTGGTGGCGGGATCATCGGCTGTTCTACCGCCTACCATCTCGCACATATGGGCGAGGAGGTTGTCTTGCTCGAACGGGCGCAACTGACCTCGGGATCCACTTGGCACGCGGCTGGACTGGTGGGGCAGCTTAGATCCTCGGCCAATATCACTCAGTTGCTTGGTCATTCGGTTGATCTCTACAAACGATTAGAAGAAGAAACTGGCCAGGCGACGGGCTGGAAGATGAACGGCGGGCTCAGGCTCGCCTGCAATGCCGAGCGTTGGGAAGAAGTGCGCCGTCAGGCAACAACCGCCCATTCTTTTGGGCTGGAAATGCATCTCTTGAGCGCGCAGGAGGCACAGGATCTCTGGCCGCTCATGGATGTCTCGGATGTCGTTGGAGCAGCTTTCCTTCCGACAGACGGGCAGGCAAACCCATCCGACATTGCGCAGGCCCTGGCCAAAGGTGCCCGCGCCAAGGGTGCTGTTCTGGCCGAAGATACTCCCGTCATTCGGATCATCGTCGAAAAGGATCGGATAGCGGGCGTCGAGACTGCCCGCGGCACCATCGCCTGCGAACGCTTGGTTTGTTGCGCCGGGCTCTGGACCCGTACGCTGTCTGCCAGCATCGGAGTGAACGTGCCGCTTGTCCCCATCGAACACCAGTACATGGTAACCGAGTCCATGGATGTGCCTACAGACCTGCCTACCTTGCGCGATCCGGATAGGCTGACTTACTGGAAGGAAGGGGTTGGTGGGCTGGTGATGGGTGGGTACGAGCCAAATCCCATTCCATGGGCGGTCGATGGGCCGCCTGACCGATTTTCGTTCCAGCTGCTCGACAACAATACCGATCGTTTCGAACAGCTGATGGAGCTTGCTCTGCCGCGCGTCCCGGCGTTGGAAACTGCCGGCATCAAGCAGATGATCAACGGGCCGGAAAGCTTCACGCCTGATGGCAACTTCATTCTGGGGGAAGCGCCAGAGCAGCCCGGTTTCTTTGTCGGTGCAGGCTTCAACGCGTTCGGCATCGCCTCGGGTGGCGGAGCTGGCATGGCGCTGGCTGAATGGGTCGCCAACGGCACACCGCCTTTCGATCTCTGGTCCGTGGACATCCGCCGGTTCGGGCGCGCGCACCGGGACACGTCCTGGGTCCGCACGCGGACGCTGGAGGCCTACGCCAAGCACTACACGATGGCCTGGCCATCCGAGGAACACAGCTCAGGTCGCCCATGCCGCCGCTCGCCGCTCTACGATACACTGAAGGCGGCCGGGGCCGTGATGGGCGAAAAGCTGGGTTGGGAGCGGGCGAACTGGTACGCATCACCCGGTGAGCAAGCCCAAGATGTCTACACCTACGGTCGCCCCAATTGGCACGCGGCCGTCGCCCGTGAGCACAAGGCCTGCCGCGAGGCCGCGGCACTCTTTGATCAGACCTCGTTCGCCAAGTTCACGCTGAAAGGCCCGGATGCCGAAGCGGCGTTGTCATGGCTCGCTGCAAATCGTGTCGACCGAGCGCCGGGTCGGGTAATATACACCCAGATGTTGAACGATGCCGGTGGGATCGAATGTGACCTCACGTGCGTGCGTGTCGCCGAGGATGAGTTCTATATCGTCACCGGAACCGGGTTTGCGACACATGACTTCGATTGGATTCAGCGAAACATCCCGACAGGAAAGAAGGTACAATTAACAGATGTCACATCGGGACAAGCAGTGCTGTCACTTTTTGGACCGAAGGCTCGGGACATCCTTTCAGCAGTGACATCGGATGACGTTTCAGACGGGGCTATCCCGTTCGGACATGCAGGGCACATCCATATCGCTGGTGCTCCCGTCATGGCCTTGCGGAACACCTATGTGGGTGAATTGGGGTGGGAGCTTCACTTCCCGGTGGAGTTTGCCCAATCCGTCTATGGTGTCCTGCATCGCGCTGGTGCCGGGCACGGGTTGGTAAATGCGGGATATCGAGCCATTGAAACCCTGCGGTTAGAGAAGGGCTTTCGCGCCTGGGGCGCAGATATCGGACCGGACCAGACGCCGCTTGAGGCCGGTCTTGGCTGGGCGGTCAAGCTTGGCACCAATCAAGACTTCAGGGGCCGAACGGCTATCGAGGCACAAAAGGCCAACGGAATGACCCGCATGTTGGCAACTTTCACTGCTTCTTCTGATGTCATCCTGCTGGGTCGCGAAACGATTTACCGCAATGGTGAACGTTGCGGGTATCTGTCTTCCGGGGGATACGGACACACGATCGGGCGATCCATTGGAATGGGTTATGTCAAATGTTCAGCTGACGTGACTTCGGATTACGTGATGACGGGGCACTATGAACTGGAAGTAGCCACCGATCGCGTTGCCGCGGATGTCCATCTCCGGCCTCTCTATGACCCCACCATGAGCCGTGTGAAAGTATAAATGCTGCGCCGCAGCACCGTTGGTGCTTGCGATTTGCGCCCGCCAGCGCTACCTGCCGCGTAGTTATCGATGTAGGAGCATAGATTGTGGCCCTGACACATCTTGAACGGCTTGAGGCCGAGAGCATTCATATCATGCGCGAGCTCATGGCCGAGGTCGATAACCCGGTTATGCTTTATTCGGTGGGCAAGGACTCGGCGGTGATGCTGCATGTGGCCAAGAAGGCTTTCTATCCGTCGCCGCCACCATTCCCGCTGTTGCATGTCGACACGACCTGGAAGTTTCAGGAGATGTACAAGCTGCGTGCCAAGGCAGCAGAGGACGCGGGTATGGAGCTGTTGATCCATCAGAACCCGGAAGCCAAGGAAAAGGGTATCAACCCATTCGACCATGGCGCGCTGCATACTGACATGTGGAAGACGCAGGGG
>JBGCFK010000074.1:0-7094 GCA_045106875.1 Paracoccaceae bacterium
GAGGAGTTGGAATCGATCCTGCACCCGATGGTCGAGGACGCCAAGGAAGTGCTGGGCTCGATGGGCGACGATACGCCTGCCGCCGTGCTGTCGGACCAGTATCGTCCATTGAGTCATTTCTTCCGGCAGAACTTCAGCCAGGTCACAAACCCGCCGATCGACAGTCTGCGTGAAGCGCGGGTGATGAGCCTGAAGACCCGGTTCGGCAATCTCAAGAACGTACTGGACGCGCATAGCAGCCAGACCGAGATCGTGACGCTGGACAGCCCGGTGATCTCGAACGGCCAGTACGACCGCTTGATCGAGGCATTTGCCGACAAGGCGCGCGAGATCCACTGTACGTTCCCGACGGATTCCGAGCCGGGCGCGCTGCGAGCGGCTCTGGACCGTGTGCGTCAGCGCGCCGAGGAACGCGTGCGTGCAGGTGCTGGCCACCTGATCCTGACTGACGAGGCAGCGGATGCCGACAATGTCGGGATGCCGATGATCCTTGCGGTGTCGGCAGTGCATTCGTGGCTGACCTCGAAAGGGTTGCGGACCTTCTGCTCGATCAACGTGCGGACCGCCGAGTGCATCGACCCGCACTATTTCGCCGTGCTGATCGGCTGCGGCGCGACCACGGTGAACGCCTATCTGGCGCAGGATTCAATCCTCGACCGGATCGAACGCGGGCTGCTGGACCTCACACCGTCGCAAGCCATGGCGAACTTCCGCACGGCGGTGGATCAGGGGCTGTTGAAGATCATGTCGAAAATGGGCATCTCGGTGATCTCGTCCTATCGGGGCGGCTGCAATTTCGAAGCCGTGGGCCTCAGCCGTGCCGTCGTGGCCGAATTCTTCCCTGGCATGCCCAGCCGCATCTCTGGCATCGGGGTCGCAGGGATCGAAGCGAAACTCCGCAACATTCACGCCCGCGCCTATCAGGGCGAGAACGTGCTGCCGATGGGCGGGCTCTACAAATCGCGCCGTCGCGGCGAAGCACATGCCTGGGAAGCGCAGCAAATGCACATGCTGCAATCTGCCGTGACGCAGAACTCCTTTGCCATGTGGAAGCAGTATTCCGAGGCAATGCGCAACCGGAACCCGATCCATCTGCGTGATCTGCTGGACTTCAAGGCGCGGCGTGCGCCGATCCCGATCGAGGACGTCGAAAGCATCACATCAATCCGCAAGCGCTTCGTGACGCCGGGCATGTCGCTGGGCGCGCTCAGCCCCGAAGCGCACAAGGCGCTGAACGTCGCCATGAACCGGATCGGCGCCAAGTCCGATAGCGGTGAAGGCGGCGAAGATCCGAAGCATTTCAACCCTGAGCCCAACGGTGACAATCCGTCCGCCAAGATCAAGCAGGTTGCGTCCGGGCGCTTTGGTGTAACGGCGGAATACCTGAACCAGTGCCAGGAACTGGAGATCAAGGTCGCTCAGGGTGCCAAGCCCGGCGAGGGCGGGCAGTTGCCCGGCTTCAAGGTGACAGTGCAGATCGCCAAGCTGCGGCACTCGACACCGGGCGTCACGCTGATCAGCCCGCCGCCGCATCACGACATCTATTCGATCGAGGATCTGGCGCAGCTGATCTATGATCTCAAGCAGATCAACCCGGATGCGAAGGTCTGCGTGAAGCTGGTGGCCTCGACCGGGGTTGGTACGATTGCGGCCGGGGTTGCGAAGGCGAAGGCCGATGTGATCCTGATCTCGGGGCACAATGGCGGGACCGGCGCATCGCCGCAGACATCGATCAAATACGCTGGACTGCCCTGGGAGATGGGTCTTACCGAGGCGCATCAGGTGTTGGCGCTGAACGATCTGCGTGACCGCATCACCCTGCGGACCGATGGCGGCTTGCGTACGGGCCGGGATTTCGTGATTGCCGCGATGATGGGCGCCGAGGAATACGGTGTCGGGACGGCTGCACTGATCGCAATGGGCTGCATCATGGTCCGCCAATGCCAGTCAAACACTTGCCCGGTCGGAGTCTGCACGCAGGACCCACGCCTGCGTGAGAAGTTCACTGGTACGGCAGACAAGGTCGTGAACCTGTTCAGCCTGATCGCACAGGAGATCCGAGAGATCCTGGCCGAAATCGGCGTCAGCTCGATGGAAGAGATCATCGGGCGCTCGGACCTTCTGGCGCAAGTCAGCCGCGGGGCCTCGCATCTGGATGATCTGGACATGAACCCGATGCTGGTGCGCGTGGATGAAGGCAAGGAGATCACTTATCGCCTGGACCGGCCGCGCAATGTCGTGCCGGACACTCTGGACGCACAGATCGTCGCGGATGCCGGGCCGTTCTTCAAGGATGGCGAGAAGATGCAGCTGGACTATGCCGTTCAGAACACGCACCGGACCATCGGCACGCGGGTATCGAGCCACATTGTCCGCCGCTTCACCATGAACAACGACCTGCAGGAAGGCCACCTGACCGTGCGGCTGGACGGGTCTGCAGGGCAATCCCTCGGAGCATTTGCCGCGCCAGGGCTGAAGCTGGAGGTCATGGGAGATGCCAACGACTACGTGGGCAAGGGCCTGTCGGGCGGCGTGATTACTGTGCGCCCGCCGCTGAACTCGCCTCTGGTGCCGCATGAGAACACGATCATCGGCAACACGGTCTTGTATGGCGCAACGGCAGGTAAGCTGTTTGCATCAGGCCGGGCGGGCGAGCGGTTCTGTGTCCGTAATTCGGGCGCCTCGGTGGTCGTGGAGGGCTGCGGCTCGAACGGGTGCGAGTACATGACGGGCGGAACCGCCGTGATTCTTGGCTCGGTGGGCGACAATTTCGGCGCGGGAATGACGGGTGGTATGGGCTTCGTCTGGGATGCGGAGGATACCTTCGTGGAACGTGCGAACCCCGAGACCCTGGAAATCATGCGCCTGTCCAGCCGGCATTGGGAGGAAACCCTGCTGGCGCTTATACAGGCCCATGTGAACCAGACCGGCAGCCCGCTTGCGACCGAGATCCTGCGCAACTGGGATCGCGAGCGCGGGTCATTCTGGCAGATTTGTCCCAAGGAAATGGTGACCCGGTTGGAACACCCGCTGTCCGACGCACCCGAGGTCGCCACGGCCTGAGTTTCGCGGTAGGGTGGGCGGAAACGTTCACCCTACATCCAGAGGCCCACCCTGCGCCGCAATGTCTTCTATTTTCACGGGTTTGACCCGGCAAAGACGGCCCGCTACCGGCGGATCTTTGTTGCTGCATCCAAACGCTTTGAGATCACGGTTTCGGATCTGCCAAGCTCGGAACTGTCGGGCTCCGACGCAGATGGATGGCGGGCAGAGCGCGAAGGCATGACAGCGGACCTTTGCTATCTTCGCTATGAAGACCTCGTCCGTGAGTTCCAGAGAGGTGGACTTGCAAGCCGTTTGGGTCGCGGGCTGCGCGCGTTGGCAGGATATATCTCGGACGGAGCGCTTCGGCGAATTGGCTTCCGAACCAGTGTCCTGATGGCCGGACCGTATCTCGTTGCGTTCGCGCCCGTGGTTGCGTTCGCAGCATTGTCCGGCACAGCTTCAGGGACAGGAGCAGCCCTTGCCATCCTCATGGGCCTGTCCGCCTATCTGCTGCTGGTGCGCTACCGCATGCTTCTGGTCTGCGACCTCTTTGCTTACATGCGCGTGCTCGCGCGTGGCACCGGAGAGTATGCCGAGAACCACAATCTGCGTCTTGATCAACTGCAAGAACGTGTCGCTCTGGAGACTGGAGCACAAACCCTGATCGTCGGGCACTCGCTGGGCGGGCTTGCCGCAATCCGCTCGGTGGCAGCGATGCTTGAGCGGTTGCCTTCTGACGCCAGTCTGGGCCTGCTGACGCTGGGATCGGTTCATGGGATCGTGCTGGCGCAGCGCGGCGCAGGGCGCGACCGGCTGGCGCGGGACATTGCCCGCATCTGTGCCGATGCTCGAGTGGAATGGGTGGATGTAACCTCGCCGCGCGATGCATTCTGCGTGCCCCTGACCGACCCTTTGTTGCAGATCGGTGCGGATGCAAAGTCTGGAATGCAAAGTCCCCGGATCATCTCGGCCCAGTTGCGCAACGCACCCTCCATTCCGGGCGACAGGCGTACTGTCTTTGCCGCAATGCGCCGGCATATGGGGTATTTGCTGGCCCCTGCGCCGGGTTCGGGCTTTGACTACGTGGATACAGTCACGGGAACGCCGGACCTTGGCGCCCGTTTTGGCGACCGGGGCAACTCACCCAAGGCGCGGATGTGGCACGGCTGAAACGCAAGACCAAAGGATTGCAGGCGAAGCGGAAGGCCAAACCGAAGCGGCGCAGCCTTGTCTGGCGTTTGCTGCGGCGGCCAGCCAAGTTTGCTCTTGGTCTGCTGATCTTCGTTGTGCTTTGGGTGTGGAGCTACAGCGTGATCAACCCACCAGGAGGCCTCTACATGGGATGGGAGGCATGGCGGCTGGGTGGCGTGTCGCAGGACTGGCGCGATCTGGAGCAGATCTCGCCCCAACTCGCGCGGGCTGCCATGGCGGGCGAGGATGCCCGGTTCTGCGATCACAATGGCTTCGATTTCGAGGCTATCGAAGCCGCATTGCGCGCCAACGAACAGGGGCGACGGATACGTGGCGGGTCTACGATAACCCAGCAGGTCGCAAAGAACGTCTTCCTCTGGCACGAACGATCCTGGGCCCGGAAGGGTCTGGAGGCTGGCTTTACAGTGCTGATCGAGGTGCTGTGGACCAAGCGCCGGGTCCTTGAGGTTTACCTGAACATTGTCGAGCTTGCGCCCGGTGTGTTCGGGGCAGAAGCCGGAGCGCGACACCATTTCGGACGTCCGGCGGCAGCGCTGTCTCTAACCCAGGCGGCGCGATTGGCGGCAATCCTGCCTGCCCCGAAAAGCAGATCCGCCAGCAAGCCGTCCGCCTACACCAAGCGGCGCGGTCGATCCATTGCAGCGGGGGCGGAGACCCTGCGCAGAGAGGCGCGCGACCGCTGCGTGTTTGACTAGGGTGTTACCCGAACGAGCACAGCCGGAAACGCACTAGAGCGCCGCCAGCGCGTCCCCGTAAGCAAAGATCCCGGGCGTGCCTCCTGTATGAATGAACAGGATGTTGGCCTCTGAAGGCAAATTGCCTGCGAGAGTCAGCGCGCCTGCCATGCATTTGCCAGTATAAACGGGGTCGAGCATAAGTGCCTCGGTCCGCGCGCCCATGCTGACGGCGCGCTCGGTTGGCAGGTTCAGCTTGCCATAACCCGGCACAAGGAAGCGGTCATTGACTACGACATCATCTGCGCTGACCGGGTTGTCGATGCCCAGCAGATCAGCCATTTCCTGACACTTGCCTTCGATGCGGGGCTTCTGCCGGACCGCTGGCCTTCGTACGCAATAACCGGTGATGGGGGTGTCAGAGCCAAGCGCCCGCATGCCGAACAGGAACCCCGCATGGGTCGCACCGCTGCCGGAGGGTACCGCGATATGGTCGAAAGCAATGCCTGCAGCGGCGGCATCTGCGAGAATTTCCTCGGCGCAATGGATGTAGCCGAGCGCTCCCCAGGGCGGATGTCCAGGCGACAGGTGAATGACGTAGGGCTTCTTGCCGTGCCCGCGCAGATCAGCGGCCAAATCCTCAAGCGCTGCGTCGGCTCCCGCCTCGTCCTCACCGGCTGCAAAGCTGTGGAGATGCGCACCGAGAAGCCGATCGACAACCACATTCCCGGACTCGCGGTAAAGCGGATTGTTGGTTGCAACGCGCTCCTCAAGCTGCAGATGACATTCGAAGCCCAGCTTGGCCGCGAACGCCGCAGTCAGGCGGCAGAAATTCGATTGAACAGCACCTGTGATCAGCACAGTGTCGGCACCTTCGGCCTGAGCCTGACCGAAGTAGTACTCAAGCTGGCGCACCTTGTTGCCGCCAAAGGCCAACCCCTGCATATCGTCCCGCTTCGCCCAGATGCGGGCGCCAGTGTTAGCCTTGCTCAACCGGTCGAGCGCCTCGAACGGGGTCGGGCCGTGACTCAGCCGCGCGCGCGGCAGCTTCTTCAACTTATCCAGAACCATCTCATTCCCCCATTGCCGTTCGCACCACATCCAAAAGCAGGCTTGCCGATGTCAGGATCAGGAAGCCCACGACCAACCGGCGGAAGAACTTCTCGCTGACCCGCGTTGCGGCATAGTTGCCGAGAACGATACCGCCCAGTGTCGCCGGAACCAAGATGCCTGCATTTATCCATGTTGCCATTGGGATCGCGCGCGTCATGGACTGACCTGCGAAGATCAGCGGCCAGACACACATGAAGAACGACACCATGGTCGCGCGGATGACGGCCTTGTCATAGCCTTGAGCCGTCATGCGCATGGTCGCAGTCGGTCCAGGCATTGCGAGACATCCGCCGAAGAAGCCGCCCAATGCGCCAAATACCAGATCGCCCACGAGGCCTGGTGTCCGGATCCCCGGCGCCCCAAGCAGCATCATTGCGGTCAGCCCGCCGATTGTGACCCCTGCGATCAGTTTCAGTGTCAGGATGTCCGCGACGCCCCACACCCAAAGCCCCAGAGGCAGCCCGATCGCGGCACCAGCCAACAACCGCAGCATCATTCCCAGATCGGTTCCGCGGCGCAGGAAGGGAAACAGACACAAGGCAACCAGCCAGCTGAGGCAAGTTGATATGACGACAGCGCCCGGGTCCTCGAGTACGATCAGGATCACTGGCCCGGCAATCATGCCAAACCCGACGCCTGTTACGGATTGAAAGAACGCAGCCACGAGACTGGCGACGTGGAGAATGAGATCACTCATGTGTCTGCCTCGCGCAGCGGCACGCTCAGGTCAACTGCGGTGATCCTCGAGGATCATGTCACTGGCTTTCTCACCGATCATGATGGCTGGCGCGTTGGTATTGCCCGAGGTGATCGTGGGCCTGATCGAGGCATCTGCCACCCTCAGACCTTTGATGCCGTGCACGCGCAGCCTTTCGTCCACGACGGCCTGTGGATCACCACCCATTCGGCAGGTCGACGTAGGGTGGTAGATGGTCTGGCTGATATCTCGCGCGGTCTCGAGCAGTTGCTCGTCCGTCTGCGGATCGTTGTTGGGAACATGCTCTCGCACGATGTAAGGGCTGAGTGCCGCCGTCTGTGTCATCGCACGGG
>JBGCFK010000075.1:0-10392 GCA_045106875.1 Paracoccaceae bacterium
CCGCCTTCATGTCCTCGATCTCGCCTTCGGGGATGAGCCGATGTTCACCCAACCCCTCATGTACAAGGCAATCAAGAAGCAAAAGACCACTCTGGAGCTTTACGGTGAGCGGCTGGTGGCCGATGGTCTGATGACCTCCGAAGAAATCGAGGCCGAGAAAACGGCTTTTCAGGCGCATCTCAACGACGAGTTCGAAGCCGGCCGGGAATACCGGCCCAACAAGGCTGACTGGCTGGACGGTCGCTGGTCGGGGCTCGAGACCTCGGAGGGCGAGTACCAGCGGGGGCAGACTGCCGTGCCGCTTGATGCGCTTAAGGAAGTGGGTACTGCTCTAACCCGGCTCCCCGAGGATTTCGCGCCGCATCGAACAGTAACACGCATGCTGGCTGCAAAGCGCAAGACTTTAGATGACGGCGAGGGCATCGACTGGTCAACTGCGGAAGCGCTCGCTTTCGGATCGCTCCTGTTGGACGGGTACAAAGTCCGGCTTGCAGGACAGGATTGCACCCGAGGAACATTCAGCCAACGACATTCCGGGCTTACTGACCAGAATACGGAGGAGCGATACTACCCGCTCAACCACATTCGCGAGGGTCAGGCGCACTATGAGGTCATTGACTCCATGCTCTCCGAATATGCGGTTCTGGGCTATGAGTACGGGTTCTCACTTTCGGAACCCAACGCGTTGGTGCTCTGGGAAGCGCAGTTCGGCGACTTCGCAAACGGCGCACAGATCATGATTGACCAGTTTGTCAGCTGCGGCGAACGCAAGTGGCTGCGGATGTCAGGGTTGGTTCTGCTACTGCCGCACGGCTACGAAGGCCAGGGGCCGGAACACTCTTCTGCGCGGATCGAACGCTTTCTGCAGTTGTCCGCGGAGGAGAATTGGATCGTTGCCAATTGCTCAACGCCCGCGAATTACTTCCACATTTTGCGCAGACAGATGCACCGCAGCTACCGTAAGCCACTGATTTTATTTACACCAAAGTCGCTATTGCGCCACAAGCACTGTGTGTCGTCGATCGACTCGATGGCCGAGGGATCCAGCTTCCACCGCGTGCTCTGGGACGATGCTCAACTTGGCAGCTCGACATTGACGCTGAAGAGCGACAAAGACATTCGCCGCGTCGTCATGTGTTCGGGCAAGGTCTACTATGATCTGCTCGAAGCGCGCGACGCGGCAGAGGCGGACGATGTGTACCTGATGCGGCTTGAGCAGTTCTATCCTTTCCCGGCGCTCAGTCTCACGCGAGAACTCGCAAGGTTCCCGAACGCAGAGATGATCTGGTGTCAGGAAGAGCCCAAGAACCAGGGCCCCTGGTCATTTGTCGAGCCCAATATCGAATGGGTGCTGAAGCGGATCGGTGCCCGAAACGATCGGCCCATCTTCGCAGGCCGGCCCGCATCGGCATCGCCCGCCACGGGCCTTGCCTCCCGGCACAAGGAAGAACAGGAAGCTTTGATCGGCGCGGCGTTGGCGTTGTGATCGGGCAAGGGGACCAAACATGACAGTAGAAGTACGCGTACCGACACTCGGCGAGTCGGTGACCGAAGCCACGATTGGCACGTGGTTCAAGCAACCGGGAGATTCGGTGGCCGTGGACGAGATGCTCTGCGAGCTCGAGACCGACAAAGTGTCAATTGAAGTTCCATCCCCTGCCGCCGGTGTAGTGGCCGAGCATGTCGTCGCCGAAGGCGATACCGTGGGCGTGGATGCATTGCTTGCAACAATCACCGAAGGGGCAGCAGGAAGCGCTACCCCGGTAGCCGCCGCAGAGAAGGCATCTCCGTCGGCGACACCGAAAGCTGGTGGAAACGGCAAGGATGTGGAGGACGCGCCTGCAGCCAAACGCGCCATGGCCGAAGCCGGATTGAGTCCTGATCAGGTGACTGGAACCGGGCGTGACGGGCGTGTCATGAAAGAAGATGTAGCCCGTGCCGCAGCAAACCCGTCCCCGACGACGACTGCACCTGTGGCAGACGGGTCGCGCGAAAAACGGGTCAAGATGACCCGGTTGCGCCAGACCATCGCCCGGCGGCTCAAGGAAGCTCAGAATACAGCTGCAATGCTGACCACCTTCAACGAGGTGGACATGGGCGCAGTCATGGAGCTTCGTAACGAGTACAAAGATCTTTTCCTGAAGAAGCATGGCGTCAAACTGGGTTTCATGTCGTTCTTTGTGAAGGCCTGCTGCCATGCCTTGCAGGAGGTTCCTGCGGTCAATGCCGAGATCGATGGCACCGATATGATCTACAAGGAATTTTGTCATATAGGGGTTGCAGTTGGCACACCCACTGGGTTGGTGGTTCCGATAGTAAGGGATGCGGACCAGCTGGGGTTTGCAGCAATCGAGAAGACGATCGCCAGCCTCGGCGAAAAGGCGCGCGACGGCAAACTTTCCATGGCCGACATGCAGGGCGGCACGTTTACCATTTCCAACGGCGGCGTCTACGGCAGCTTGATGTCCGCGCCGATCTTGAATCCGCCCCAAGCTGGCATTCTGGGTATGCACAAGATCCAGGATCGACCAATGGTGGTAGGGGGGCAGATCGTAGCGCGCCCGATGATGTATCTGGCGTTGAGTTACGACCACCGAATAATCGATGGCAAGGAGGCAGTGACCTTCCTTGTCCGTGTGAAGGAAGCGCTGGAAGATCCGCGCCGCCTTTTGATGGATCTCTGAGCCGCAGGAGACAGAAATGTCCGACTATGATGTCGTCATCATCGGGGGCGGACCCGGTGGATATGTCTGTGCAATCCGGGCAGCTCAGCTTGGTCTCAAAGTCGCTTGCGTCGAAGGGCGCGGTGCGCTTGGCGGCACCTGTCTGAACGTCGGTTGCATTCCGTCGAAAGCCCTCCTGCATGCGTCAGAGCTGGTGCATGAGAGCGAAACAAATTTCGAGAAAATGGGCATCTCTGTCGGCAACGCCAAGGTCGATGTCCCCAAAATGATCGACTACAAAGACGGGGTTATCAAGGCCAACACGGACGGGATCGAGTTTCTCTTCAAGAAGAACAAGGTCGACTACATCCAAGGTTGGGGTGCGATTTCTTCTGTTGGCGAAGTCAAAGTCGGCGATACGGTATTGAAAACAAAGAACATCGTTATTGCGACAGGGTCAGAGCCTGCGAAACTGCCCGGCGTCGAAGTTGATGAGGAACGGGTGGTAACCTCGACCGGCGCCTTGGAACTGGCCAAAGTTCCCAAGAAGATGGTGATCATCGGTGCCGGTGTGATCGGACTGGAACTTGGTTCGGTCTGGGGGCGCCTGGGCACGGATGTGACCGTTGTCGAGTATCTCGATCAGATCACCCCAGGCCAGGACGGCGAAGTACAAAAGCAGTTCCAAAAGGTGCTGACCAAGCAAGGCATGACCTTCGTGCTGGGTGCCGCCGTCAAGGAAGTCGAGACGCTCAAGACCAAGTTGAAGGTGAAATACCAACTACGCAAGGATGACAGCGCGCACGAACTCGACGCCGATGTGGTGTTGGTTGCGACTGGCAGGCGCCCCTATACTGAGGGTCTTGGCCTCGAAGAACTTGGCGTTGCGGTCGATCGCGGCATGATCAAGACGGACGACCATTGGCGCACGAATATGCCTGGTATCTACGCAATCGGCGATGTGATTGCCGGCCCGATGTTGGCCCACAAGGCCGAAGATGAAGGCATGGCCGTCGCAGCGGTCATTGCCGGCAAACATGGACATGTGAACTACGGCGTGATCCCGGGCGTGATATATACGGCACCAGAAGTTGCGGCGGTCGGGGCGACTGAAGAAGACCTGAAGGCTGAAGGCCGCAAATACAAAGTTGGCAAGTTTCCCTTCATGGCCAACGGTCGGGCAAAGGCGAACTTCGTAGGCGAGGGTTTCGTGAAACTCCTGGCGGATGCCGAAACGGACCGTATACTCGGCTGCCACATCATTGGACCATCGGCAGGTGACCTTATTCACGAGGTTTGTGTTGCGATGGAATTTGGCGCATCGGCGGAAGACCTTGCGCTGACATGCCACGCGCACCCAACCTATTCAGAGGCTATGCGCGAGGCGGCATTGGCCTGCGGCGATGGAGCGATCCACGCCTGAGGGACCTGAGAACGTGGACCCGGCGCACAGAACGCCGGGCAGAGACATACCGACTGTGGAGAGATGAATGACGAAACTGCTGGGCATTTCCGGTTCGCTGCGCCGTGAGAGCTACAATACAAGATTGGTGCATGCAGCGGCACGTATCTTCGATGCTGATACATTTCAGATGGCGGATCTAAATCTGCCACTGTTCAACGAGGATCTGGAGGCAGACGGTCAGCCTGACAGTGTCGCCCAGCTATGTGAACAGATAGGCTGGGCAGATGCCATCATCATCGCGCCCCCGGAATACAACAAGGCGCCGTCTGGTGTACTTAAGAACATGCTGGATTGGGTCAGCCGTCCGCGCCCGGCTCCCATGGTGGGCAAACCGGTTGCCATTACATCTGCGACTGCCGGTGCGTCAGGCGGCCTACGCGCGCTGTCTGCTCTTCATCTGATGTTGATCCCCTTCCAGGTCCGGACTGTCCAGAACCCGGAAGTTGCGGTCGGAAGCAACTATGAGGCGTTCGATGACGCTGGCAATCTTGCGGCAGAACAGACGGCAGAGGCGTTGGAAAAGTTAATGGCGGCGCTGAAGTCGGAGGTCTGACTCCGGATTTGGCAACCAGCAGACCACTGCGCTAACTTCCTGGCGCAACTGGACAAGAAGGCCTTCCGTGGACGATCACGCGCAAAACTCGCTTGAACTGATGGTCGGTGCCCAGATCCGCGCGCTCCGCCTGGCGCTTGGAATGACTCTGACCGATCTGTCGGGAGCAGCGGCGATATCCACCGGAATGCTCTCGAAGATCGAAAACGGCCAGACGTCGCCCTCGCTCGGCACTCTTCAGGCGATCGCCTCTGCATTGAACATGCCGCTTGGCAGCTTCTTCACCAGTTTCGATGAAAAGCGCGAAGCGACATTCGTCAAGGCGGGTGAGGGGCTGACCATCGAGCGGCGCGGATCCGCAAAAGGGCATTGCTACCAACTGCTCGGTCACGGGGTGCGCAGCAAGGTGAAGGTGGAGCCGTTCCTGATCACTCTCGATGCAGACTCCGACGCATTTCCAATCTTCCAACACGAGGGAACCGAATTCATCTACATGTTGGAAGGAGAGGTCTCCTACGCCCATGGCGACCAGACCTACGTCCTTGAACCGGGCGACTCGTTGTATTTTGACGCGGCCGCTGCGCATGGGCCTCTGCGTCTCATGCGCCTGCCCGCCATCTACCTCAGTATCATCGTGACCCCTGACGAATAATTTCCTCTGATGAAATTATTTTTCTTGAAAGTGAATGCGCGCACCGCCAGTTTCATCGCAAATGGAGGATCGAGCGTATGTGTGGAATCGTTGGGCTGTACCTGAAGAATCCCGATCTCGAGCCTGAGCTCGGTCGACTGACTGCCTTGATGCTACAGGAGATGTCGTCGCGCGGTCCCGATTCTGCAGGCTTCGCGATCTATGGCGGCGAGACCCAAACAGACAAGGTATCAGTGCTCTCCCGAACCGGCGAGACCGATTGGGCGCACTATCAGACCGCGTTGGCCACGTCATTAGGGGCAGATATCGGCGTCTCGACGCTGTCGGATCACGCGATCTTCGCGACTCCGGGCCGTGGACAAGACGCCCGGAACTGGCTGATTGAACATGCTCCGGATGTCAGCGTCCTTGGTGTCGGCATGTCCATGGAGTTGTTCAAGGGTATCGGCGACCCCGATGCCGTCGCTGAACGTCTGGATCTGGCAGGACGGACCGGCACCCATGCGATCGCTCACACCCGTATGGCCACCGAAAGTGCGGTAACGACCGAAGGCTCGCACCCGTTTTCAACAGGCGCTGATACTTGTCTGGTGCACAATGGCTCGCTCTCCAACCACAACGCATTGCGCGAAGACCTGCGCAAGCACGGTGAGACCTTCCAGACCGAAAACGACTCAGAAGTCGCAGCCGGATATCTGGCCTGGCGGATGCGTCAGGGCGACGGAATAGACGGCGCCATCGGCCACGCCATCCGGGATTTCGACGGGTTCTACACATTTGCCATCGGCACGCGGGAAGGGTTTGCAGTGGTCCGCGACCCAATCGCCTGCAAGCCTGCGGTTATCGCAGAAACAGACGACTGGGCCGCCATGTCTTCCGAGTTCCGGGCCATAGCCCGGCTCCCAGGCGCCGAACACGCCGAGATCTGGGAGCCGGTCCCCAGCAAAGTCTACGCGTGGAGCCGCGCCGCGTGATCCCGCGCCGATCAGGCCGCGTGGGCAGGCACAACAGGCGAAGGTCCGGAACGTCGGTTCGCCGAACGCCCTGGACGCACCAACTGCGGGTCCGCCTCAGGACGCTGAACCGCGCCCGTTACAAACGCATCAATCTGCGAGCGGTGAATTCCGATGTCCTGCAGTTCATGATCGGTCATGGCGCGCAACTGTGTTGTCGCAGCTTTCCGCTCGAAGTGCCGGGAGATCGCCGATGCGACCCGATTGAAGGCAGAGAAAACGGACATGATTGCCTCCTTTGCTGTCTACGTTTTCGGACTGATCGACATGTGGTGGGTAATTTTGCAGGGACAATCAGCGCGCGGAGATGGCCGCTTTGCCCTGCACGCATAGCTGGGATGAGGATGGGATGACGGCAAATTCGACACTGGATCTGGGTACGCTGGACCGGCGTGCGATCAACGGGGCCTTGCAACAGGCCGAGGCAGGCGCATTCACTGTCCTGAACCCGGGCGGAGCGCACGCGCTTGCGTGTGGCCTGATGCACCCGGTCAACGTCTCGATCGAGGGCCATTGCGGATATTACGCAGGTGGTATGAACCAGCAGGCAGCCGTAACCGTCCGGGGAAATGCAGGAACGGGTGTTGCCGAGAACATGATGTCAGGCACCGTGCGCGTGACCGGCGATGCCTCACAATCCGCGGGGGCAACAGGTCATGGCGGCCTTCTCGTGATCGAGGGAAACACCTCGGCCCGCTGCGGGATTTCAATGAAGGGCATCAACATCGTGGTCGGCGGCAATGTCGGCCATATGTCTGCCTTCATGGGACAGGCCGGGAGTCTGGTCGTTTGCGGCAATGCAGGCGCGGATCTGGGCGACTCGGTCTACGAGGCCCGGCTTTATGTACAGGGCCAGGTCGAGAGCCTTGGCGCTGACTGCATCGAGAAGGAAATGACACCCCATCACCTGACCAAGCTTACCCGGCTGTTGGCAGCTGCGGAAATGGATGCAGACCCAGGCGCCTTCCGGCGCTTCGGCTCGGCCCGCCGGCTCTACAATTTCAACATCGACAATCTGGATGCGTACTAATGGCTGACTATGGCAATGCCCCCCGCACGACCCCGCGCCAGGCTGCAAGCTTTGACGACTACACGATCTCGGAGATCAGGCGCGCCGCGGCGACAGGCATCTATGACATCCGAGGCGGCGGCGCCAAACGGCGGGTGCCGAATTTCGACGACCTCGTATTTCTCGGCGCGTCCATGTCGCGATATCCGCTGGAGGGACACCGCGAGGCATGTGGCACCGACGTCATTCTCGGCGATCGTTTCGCATCGAAGCCCCTGCATCTGAAGACACCGATCACAATCGCAGGCATGTCATTCGGTTCCCTCTCGGCACAGGCAAAAGAGGCACTGGGGCGTGGCGCGTCAGCCATGGGCACCTCGACCACCACTGGCGACGGCGGCATGACGCCGGAGGAACGCGGGCATTCGGACCTTCTGGTGTACCAATACCTGCCCTCCCGCTACGGTATGAATCCCGATGATCTGCGCAAGGCGGATGCGATCGAAGTCGTCGTTGGACAAGGTGCGAAACCGGGCGGCGGCGGCATGCTGCTGGGTCAGAAGATCAATGAGCGGGTCGCCGGCATGCGCACCCTCCCCCAAGGCGTGGATCAACGCTCGGCCTGTCGGCACCCGGACTGGACCGGCCCTGATGATCTGGAAATCAAGATCCAGGAACTGCGCGAGATCACGTCCTGGCAGACGCCGATCTATATCAAAGTCGGCGCGGCTCGGCCCTACTACGACACTGCCCTCTCCGTGCAAGCAGGCGCAGATGGCGTTGTTGTTGATGGCATGCAAGGCGGCACGGCCGCCACGCAGGAGGTCTTCATTGAACATGTCGGCATCCCGACCCTCCCTGCCGTGCGCGAGGCGGTCCGGGCGCTGAAGGATCTGGACGCACACCGAAAAGTGCAACTGGTTGTTTCGGGTGGTATACGTTCGGGTGCGGACGTCGCCAAGGCACTGGCCATGGGCGCGGATGCAGTGTCGATCGGTTCAGCAGCTCTCATCGCATTGGGAGATCAGGACCCCGCACTTGAAGAAGAATATGCCAAGCTTGGGACAACTGCGGGTGCCTATGACGATTGGCACGAGGGTCAGGACCCGGCCGGCATCACCACACAGGAGCCGCATCTGGCCAGCCGTCTGGACCCGGAACAGGCCGGACGCCGATTGGCCAACTACCTCGCCGTCATGACAATGGAGCTTCAGACGCTCGCGCGTGCCAACGGAAAATCGCATGTCCGCAATCTGGAGCCAGAAGACCTTGCGGCGTTGACAGTCGAGGCGGCAGCGATGGCAGGTATCCCATTGGCAGGAACCCAATGGATCCCGGGGATTGGGTAACCTGCACTTAGTACAATCCGAGATTGCATAAATACAGTAAAACTAAATTTTATCTCGAAATGCTGCTCAAATAAGGCAATAATTAGTCACAAGGGCAAAAGCTCGCCACAATACTTTCGTAACGTTTTTGTTGTCGGAAGGGAGAAGCTTCGGCAAGGCAGGCTGCGGGCAGCGGGCCGATTTTAGGAGTATCAAATGCTATCTCAAGTTCCGCTGTCGGTAGACAGATACCTGACGTCCGAAGAAACTGTAGAGCTTGCGCGCGTACAGCAAGACGACTCGGTTATCGGATATGCATTGCTGACGTTGGATGGTGAAGAAATCCAGTCAGGCGGTGCGTGGAAGACCATGCTGGGGCCGGTGTTCGGCAACGTTACGGATCTTGCGGACAAGATTGGCGAGGAGTTCGGCGAAACAGACGCCTGCCCGGTAGCGATGATTGAAAGCCCGGAATTTGAAGTGGCCTGTATTCTCTTGAGCTCAGCGCGCGCCATCATCATCAAGCGCAAACCGCGCCGCAAACCGGAGGGCCTTCGCAGTGTCGGTTGAGACAGTTCTTCAAAAGCTGACCGCTCACAATAGTGGCGTCATCGGTTGCATTGCCACTCATGGAGAACAACTCCACGAGTTAATGCCAGAGAAATACGACCTGATTGACTCGGCAGCTGTCGCCGAACGGGTAAACCTTGTGTTTGCGGCCTCTGATGCGTTGGAAACCGAGCATGATCCGTTCGACCAGGTTTTTCTGGAATACGAAGCTCACGGTCTCTATGCGCGAAGGCTTGAAGATGGCGTTCTGGTTCTGGTGACCGACCCCATGCAGCGCGCGCAGTTCAAGAAGGCGCAGGTTGGCGTAAACCTGTTCCTGAAACCACTGAGCAAAGCGCTTTCAGACGCACCTTTGCCTCCGGCTGAGGAACCAGTTGAAGCAGCAAAGACCCAGAAGCCAGTGGGCAAATCCAGCATGATCGGTCGAATTTACCGCGGCGTTCGCTACTAATCACGATCTTCGCAAACGATCCTTCCTACAGGGCTTGACCCTCTGCGCTATTGCGAGTCCACTCCGCTGCAAACAGATTGCAGCGGGAGAGGCAAATGGCGACTGACTTGGCGAAAGAGGCGAAAGCCCGCGGGATCGAATACTTCCTGATCTCGTTCACTGATTTGTTTGGCGTAATGCGTGCCAAACTGGTTCCGGCATCCGCGATCAAGGGCATGGCCAAGGAAGGCGCGGGCTTCGGTGGTTTCGCTGCCTGGCTCGATTCGACACCAGCCGAGCCCGATATCTTCGCGATCCCCGACCCTGACAGCCTGATCCAACTGCCCTGGAAGCCTGAAGTTGCGTGGCTCGCCTCGGATGTATGGTGTGAAGGTGCCGAACTGGATCAGACGCCGCGCAACACGCTGAAACGCGTGATGAAGGAATCGGCCGCCAAAGGCTGGCACATGAAGCATGGCGTCGAGTGCGAATACCACATCGTCACCCCTGACGGGCAGGCGATCGCCGATGAACGCGATACGCAGGCCAAGCCATGCTATGATGTTCAGGCCCTGATGCGCCGCTATGACGTGATCTCGGAGATCTGCGACAACATGCAGGCGCTGGGCTGGGGTCCCTACCAGAACGATCACGAGGACGCGAACGGCCAGTTCGAAATGAACTGGGACTACGCCGACGCACTGATCAC
>JBGCFK010000076.1:0-3038 GCA_045106875.1 Paracoccaceae bacterium
GCGTCCTTTTCCCGGCTTGCGGAAACCAAGATCAGCCGCTCGGGATCAAGGCCAGTTGCAGCTAGCCCGGGTGCAAAAAGCCTGCCTGTCTCGACCCGGTCGCGCCAGGTTGTGACCCAAAGCACGGAACGTGGCTTGACCGATTGTGCGGTGGCAAGGCAGCGAAGCAAAAAACCCAGTGCGGCACCATGGCCCGGGCGGTCTGGCATGATTTCATGGACGCGGCCTCTGGCAAGATGTGGCGCTTGACCGGGGCCTTGAAGAATCTTCAGTCCATAGGGCGACAGCCCGCCGCCAGGTGGCGACAAGATCTGGTTCATATGGGCCCTCAGGACCTCAAGGGTTGGTTTTGTGGCAGAATCGGGCATGGCTCTCTCAATATTGCCAGTCAAAATGTTCCTATTATGTTCTTTAGTCAATTCACATGGTGGAATGTAAGCGCAGCCTGACTGCCTTTGTGGGCGTGTGAGTCTTGTCATCGGAGAAGGAACCGATCCGAAGCAGGGGGCTCGGATGGATGATGCAGTACAAAGTTCCGTAATGTCTCACTGCGCCGAAGGATGATACGCTGGTCGTCTCGATGTTGCGAAAGGTCCGAGTTGTCGGGGTCGATGGCCTGAGCAGATTAAGGTCGAGATTGTGTTTGAGAGTTATCGCGATGGCTGCTCGGTGACCGATGTTGCTCGCAAGCACGGGCTGTCCGGGCCGCAATTGCATGCCTGGCGCCGTATGCCGTGCGAGGGTGTGTTGGCCGTGCCGAACATGCGCTCGGCCAGGTTCGCTGTTTGCAGAGCTTGGTGTCGTACGTGACCGGTTCCTTGCGGTTCTTGCGCCCGGGAATGCAGGGCGTGATATCAGGATAGGTCACGGCATCGGGAAACCAATCACTGTCATGTCCACGGTCCGCAATCATCGCCGTTGCGTCGGCTGGCAGGACAGTCGCGGCACGGCGATCGTTGCTGATCCGGCCCTCAATTCAAAGCAATATCAAGGGCTTGCCGTTACCATCACAGACGGCGTGCACCTTTGAATTCAGGCCGCCCCTGGTACGTCTGATGCGGCCGCGGATCCCTTTCCGGGCAGGCTGGCGGCGGTGCAGTGCGCCTTGAGATGTGCGGCGTCAATCACAACGGTCTCCGCAGCGATCCTTTCGGCGGCCAGCATCGAGAAGATGCGGTCAGACACGCCAGTCTGGCTCCACCGAATGAAGCGGTTGTCCGGGTCTTGTTCGGGCCATGGCGCTGCGGCGCCTGCCGCCACATCCATCCGTGCCGGATGACATGGATGATCCCGCTGACGACGCGCCGACCATCAACCCGCGGGACAAACCTTGGTTTGGGCTTGGCCGCCTGTCGAAAGGGCATGCCTGTTGCCTTCGTTGCAGCCGCCTTGGTGAATGAGATGATGGAAGCTCGCAAGAAGAAGCGGCTGCTGCGTTTGTAGCGCCAATTGGCCAAGCTCAAGCTGCTGATCACTCGCTCTCATCGCTACAAGCAGCGACTGCCGGGCAGAGGATGAGATGGGGTTTGTCCCACCCAGCAAAACCGGCGAGGAACTTCTGTCCGAACTGATCTCCCAACGCCCGGTTCGCAGTTCATACCAACCGGCGTGCTGTGTGACTCGTCTTCGGGATTCCCGTCATGCGTTTCTTCTGAATCAATGCTTCCAAGGAACAGGAGGCACCATGGGTAGATTGATCCTGCTTCGAGAGGACGACGACGGTGATGCGCTGCGACGTTTGGCGCGTCGTAGCAGGGACTGCGATCAGACGCGGTGTTTGCTGGCGCTTGCCTTGATCTGCGATGGTGATCGTCGCACCGATGCGGCGAGGCTCGGCGGTGAGACGTTGCAGATCGTTCGCGATTGGGTGCTGCGTTTCAACGCGGGCGGCCCCGAGGGCCTGAAGAACCGCTGGTCGTCCGGGCCCGATCCAAAGTTGACGCCCGAACACCGTAAAGCACTGGCTGAATGGCTCGAGCGCGGCCCGATCCCGGCGATCCACGGCGTGGTCCGCGGGCGCTGCCGCGATCTTGCCCATGAACTCTATGAAGAGTCCGGTATGTCGCTCGACGATAGTACCGTCGGGAGGGCTTTGCGGGACATGGGGTACCGGAAGATCTTGGCCCGTCCTCGTCACCACGCCCAAAACGAGTATGTCGTCGACGATTTTAGAAAAGTTTCCCAGCCGAGTTGGCAAAGATCCAAGCGCGGCCTTGCCCGGGCAGAGAGATCGAACTCTGGTGGCAGGATGAGGCCCGCATCGGCCAGAAGAACAAGATCACCCGGCGATGGGCCAAGCGTGGCACCCGGCCCTCGGCACCGAAAGATCAACGCACCAAGTCGGCGTATATCTTCGGGGCCATCTGTCCGGCCAAGGGCAAAGGCGCAGGTCTGGTCATGCCATATGCCGATACTCATGCGATGAACGAGCATCAGGCTGAGACCAGCGCCAATGTCGATCCTGGCGCCCATGCTGCCATCCTGATGGATCAGGCGGGCTGGCACACTATGCCCAAGCAGAAGATTCCCAACAACATCTCCCTGATGGCATTGCCGCCCCGGGCCCCGACTGAACCCAGTGGAAAACATCTGGCAATTCATCAGGGACAACCGGCTCTCAAACCGTGTCTTCGGCTGCTGCGAGGATATCGTCGCACTGCGCTGCGAGGCGAGGCGAGGCTTGGAACAAGCTCATCGACAGACCATGGTCCATCCAAACTATCGGCATCCTTGAACGGGCGCATGGGGCATACGCTGTGCAGGTTGGTATTACACCCTCATGACAAGCAATCTGCGTTCGAAGAGCGGACCGAAACATTCGGCACAGAACGCCTGACCGGCGCACTGCCAGAGCGTTTTCGGAGCAAACCGCATCGCGAATACCCTGACATGCTTCGCCCTCTCGGGACATTTGGACCTTTCGCGCTTTCGTGCCGTTCCAAGTGCTCTTTTAGGCCACTTTCCTTTCGAATGCGACTGGGCTTTTCCAACCCAATGCTGAGTGCCTTCGCCGCGGATTGTAGAAGCCGTTGATGTAC
>JBGCFK010000077.1:0-3168 GCA_045106875.1 Paracoccaceae bacterium
ATGGCAAGCCCTGCGCCGATGCGCTTGGCCAGATCGCGGGCCCGCACGACACCGCCCACATCGGGGCTCACCACTGTGACGTCATCAAAGCTGTTGAAGTGGTGCTTCAGATCCAACGCAAACACAGGCGCCGCATAGAGATTGTCGACGGGGATATCGAAAAACCCCTGAATCTGGCCCGCGTGGAGATCCATGGTCAGGACTTGCGTAACGCCGGCCTGGCGCATCAGATCGGCGACAAGCTTGGCCGAGATCGGCGTGCGCCCGGCCGTCTTGCGGTCCTGACGGGCATAGCCGAAATAGGGCATCACCGCTGCAATACGCCGGGCCGAAGCCCGTTTCAGCGCATCGGTGATGATCATCAGTTCCATCAGGTTGTCGTTCGCAGGCGATGAGGTTGGCTGAATTATGAAGACATCCTGACCGCGAACATTGTCAAAGATCTCGACGAAGATTTCCGAATCGTTGAACCGTTCGACACGCGCAGCGGTCAGGGCCGTCTTCTGCCCCTTGTAGACAGAGATGCGCCGCGCAATTGCCTCGGCAAGGGGCATGTTCGCATTGCCGGCAATCAGGTGCATTGTGTCGTCGCCCATGGTGTTCTCCCGCTCGTTTTGTGACGATGTCTTAACAGTGCGTCCGGGGCTTGCAAAGGACTGGCAGGCAGTGGACGGTGCGGAAAAGTGGGAGACGCTGTGATGGCTGAAATCGAGTATTTTTATTCACTGGCAAGTCCGTTCACCTACCTTGCGGGGGACGGGTTGGAGAAGATCGCTGACGAGGCTGGCGCGCAGATCCACTATCGGCCTGCGGATTTCCCAGCGATCTTTGCCGAAACAGGCGGATTGCCGCCTGCCAAACGTCATCCGTTCCGGCAGGAATATCGGCTGCAGGAACTGCGCCGGCTTTCTGCCCATGCGGGCCTTCCGATCAATCTGCACCCAAAATTTTGGCCGGTTGACCCGGTTCCTGCGACACTTGCGGTCCTGGCCGTTGCAGAAGCGGGCGGAGATGCGGGCACGTTGAGCCGCGCGTTTCTGAGCGCCTGCTGGGCCGAGGAGCGAAACATCGCCGATGATGCGACGATCGGGGAAGTTCTGGTCGAGAATGGCCACGAAGCTGATGCGATCAGCGCGGCATCAAGTGCGCAGCGCGGCGTCTTTGATGCAAACACCGCGCGTGCCATGGGGAAAGGCGTGTTCGGGGCGCCATTCTACATTGTGGGTGACGAGCGGTTCTGGGGCCATGACCGCCTCAGCTTTGTTGCCGCACATCTGAAGGCCGCCGGTTCCAGCACATAGGCGATCATTGGCGCTGCGGGGAGTTTCCCGCCTGCGCACCCCTGACACTTGCGCCCCTGAGAAGCTAGATATCCTGAAATTGCTGCAACCCGCTGGGAGGCCCCATGCCCGAGACCATGCTTTTCGACCCGATCAAGCTGCGCGGGGTTGAATTCCCCAACCGCATCACAGTGGCGCCCATGTGCCAGTACACAGCCGAGGACGGCCTCGCCGGCAACTGGCATCTGGTGCATCTTGGGCAGTTCGCGATCTCGGGTCCGGGGCTTGTGTTCGTTGAGGCCACCGGGGTCGAGCCTGAGGGGCGCATCACGCCGGGCTGCACGGGGCTCTGGTCCGACGCACACGAGGCAGCGTTCAAACCGATCATCGAGTTCTACCGCGACTATGGCGCGTCGAAGATCGGCATGCAGTTGGCCCATGCCGGGCGCAAGGCCTCGTCCAATCTGCCATGGAAGGGCGGCACGGCATTGAAGCCGGAAGAAGGCGCATGGCAGACCTATGGTCCGTCGCCTGTTGCCTTTGCCGAGGGCTGGCACACGCCTGAACAGATCGGCGACAACTCGATGAAGCGTATTCTGGATGCCTTCGTTGAAGCGACCGAACGGTGCGCGCGGCTGGATTTTGATGGGGGCGAACCGGACTCGGCGCATGGTTAGCTGCTGCACCAGTTCCTCTCGCCTATTTCGAACCGTCGCGATGACAAATATGGCGGCAGTCTCGAGAACCGGATGCGCTTTCCGCTGGAGGTGTTCGATGCGTGCCGTGCGGCGTGGCCGGACGACAAGCCTATGGGCGTGCGCTATTCGGCCACTGATTACGTGCCTGACAGCTCTTGGGCCATCGAGGAGGCGATTACCTACACGCACGCACTGCATGAACGGGGCTGCGATTTCGTGGATGTCTCGTCGGGCGGTAACGCGGTCATGCAGACCATCAAGGTCGCGCCTGGCTATCAGACGACCTTTGCTGCCGAGATCAAACGCGCCGTGCCCGATATGTGCGTGATGACCGTGGGCAAGATCACGCATCCGCATCAGGCCGAGACGATCCTGACAACCGGGCAGGCCGACATGGTCGCACTGGCGCGCGGGATCACGTACGATTCGCGCTGGGCTTGGCATGCGGCCGAGGCACTGGGCGATGAGCGCGCGCGCTTCCCGGTACAATACGCCCGCTCGCACCCGTCGATGCAGGGTCTGCCGGTCCCTGGCAATCCGCCGCCTGCAAAATGATCCGAACGCTTTGTCTGGTTCTGGCGCTGCTGTTGGCTGCGCCAGCTTCGGCGGATCAGCGCTTTTCATCACTCGCGGAACCGGGTGTGGTGGCAATCATGCGCCACGCATTGGCGCCCGGCACGTCCGACCCATCAGACTTTCGCCTCGACGATTGTTCGACACAGCGCAATCTGGACAGGAGGGGCAGGGCGCAGGCCCGCGATATTGGTGCCGCGATCCGGTCTGCCGGGGTGTCTGTCGGCCGGGTGGTGACCAGCCAATGGTGTCGCTGCCGCGAGACCGCAGAGCTGTTGGGTCTGGGTCCTGTGGAAGACTTCCCCGCGCTGAATTCATTCTTTGAAGACGGCTCGACCCGCGGTGCTCAGGCGCGCGCGCTCAAAGCGTTTCTTGCCGAACTGGACCCGGTTGAAACAGTGATGCTGGTGACCCATCAGGTGAACATTACCGCGCTGACAGGCAGGGGCGTCGGGTCGGGCGAGGTCTTACTGCTGAAGGTCGGCCCGGAAGGAGAGGTGACGGTCATCGACGAGATCCTGATATCGCCGTGACCGTCTGTTGGGGATCGACTTCCTGTACATACGCATGCCATGCGTAAGCCATACGCTTGCGGTACAGGTGCCATACGCTTGCCA
>JBGCFK010000078.1:0-2522 GCA_045106875.1 Paracoccaceae bacterium
CACGATTGCGGCAGCAAGCGAAAATGCATCTCTCCAGGCGCAAGTTGAGATGTCACAGGCGGTGCGCTGGCCGCTTGGCTGAGGCGGTCGAAGATGATCGCCATGGTGACGATGCAGAGCCCGCCCTCCAAAGCCCAGCCAACCTTCAGCTTGGTGATGCCGCGCCAGACCTGATCACCCAGCCCGCCACCGCCGACGAATGTCGCGAAGACCGCCACAGCCAGTGCCATCATGATCGTCTGGTTCACGCCCAGCAGGATCGAGGGCATCGCCTGCGGCACCTGCACTTTCCAAAGCATCTGCCAACGGGTCGCACCAAAGCTCTCCGCCGCCTCGACCAGCGTGGGTGGAACCTGACGCAAACCCAGATTTGTCAGGCGAATCATGGGTGGCAGGGCGTAGATGACAATAGCCGCGCAAGCGGATGCGGGCCCAAGCCCGAAAAAGAAGATGGCCGGGATCAGATAGACGAAGGCCGGCATCACCTGCATGGTGTCGAGTACAGGGCGGATCGCGGCCTCGATCCGGTCGCTGCCCGCGCAGAGAACGCCCAACGCACCGCCCACACCGATGCAGAACGTCACAGAAACGATCATCATGGCCAGCGTCGTCATGGCATCGTCCCACATGCCGAACGCGCCCCAGATCATGACACTGAACGTCGTGAAGATTGCAAGCCGCAGACCGCTCCAGGCGAGCGCCGGGATGGCCATAGCGGCAACAACGGCTGGCCAGGGCGCGAACCAGAGGAACTCTTCGAGACGCTCGAATGCACCGCCGACAACGCCCGAGATTGCACGGGTGAACCACCGATAGTTGGCTTTCAGCCAGTCCTCGGCCTGGTTGATCCAATCAGCAAACGCAAAGCGGGTGGAAATGGCTTCAGGAAACACCTGCTCGCCGCCGAGCAGAATGAACACCAGCACCGAGATCGCGGCAAGGCCCAGCACAACAACAATGCCGGTGCGATCCACGCCCCCGATGTTCAGCGGCTTGGCCGCGCCTGTCTGTTCCGTCGTACTCGCCATGCACTCCTCCTGAATGTCCGATAACCGCATTCCCGCGCCAGCAAATCAACCGGCTTTGAGCCTTTTGGGGTTGAATGACGTGGTCCGCAGACAGACGGGCAAATTTGCGCTTGCTCCAAGTGCCGAGCTACGAACAATGCGCACGAAGAGGAGACAACATGACAGATCAGCCGAAAATCATCTGCCGCGACATTTGGAAGGTCTTCGGACCAAGCCCCGAGCGGGTCATGGCCAGCCTCGACCGCACCGCCAGCCGCGCTGATGTGCAGGCGGCGACCGGCCATGTGGTTGCGGTCAAGGATGTCTCCTTCGAGATCAATCAGGGCGAGACCTTTGTGGTCATGGGCCTTTCGGGGTCTGGCAAATCGACACTGGTGCGCTGTCTCTCGCGCCTGATCGAGCCTACGGCAGGCGAGGTCATCATCGACGGCGAGGACATTCTTGGTTGTTCGGCGACTGCCTTGCGCAACCTTCGACGCAACAAGATGTCGATGGTATTCCAGCATTTCGGACTGCTGCCGCACCGCAAGGTGGTGGACAACATCGCCTACGGGCTGGAAATTCGGGGGACCCCCCGCGCCCAGCGGATGGACCGAGCCATGGAGGTTCTGGAGCTTGTCGGCCTGAAAGGCTGGGATCAGCACTACCCGCGCGAGCTCTCAGGCGGCATGCAGCAACGCGTTGGGCTGGCACGGGCCATGGCAGTTGATCCCGAGATCCTGATCTTTGACGAGCCGTTCTCCGCGCTTGACCCGTTGATACGGCGCGAAATGCAGGACGAACTAATACGCCTTCAGGAGCAAATGAAGAAAACCATGGTGTTTATCACGCATGACTTTCTCGAGGCGATCAAGATGGGCGACCATATCGCGATCATGAAGGATGGCGAGATTGCCCAGACCGGCACACCGGAGGAAATCGTCGCGAACCCGGTGAACAAATACGTAGCGGACTTTTGCGAGGACGTGCCGCGCTACAAGGTTCTTTCTGCAGGCAAGGTCATGCGGCCCGCAGGCTCCAAGGCGCAGAGCCTGCATGCTCAGGGCAACGGGGTCCCTGCGGAGACCAAGATCGAAGACCTTATTGAGCGGGCGACGGAAACGGACCAGCCCCTGCCGGTGACCGGCGCAGACAACACCCTGCTGGGAGAGGTCGACCGCGCCATCATCCTGCGCGCCATGTCCGCCAGGGTCTGAGCCAGGGTCTGAGCCCGCGCGCGCCCACAGGTCTCGCCGCACACGTCCCTCCCCTCAAGGGGAGGCCAGGAGGGGGCCGGCATCGTGCCAGCAGGCCCGCAAGGGCCGGCTGACCGCCAGACCGGCGCAGGCGCGCGCCGCCCCTCCCAGCAGGCGTTACTTCATCGGCTCGAACATCGGCAGGCCGGATGCGGTCTCCAGCACCTCTTCCTGCAGGACATCCCAGTGCTCCGCGATACGGCCATCCTCGACCCGGAACAGATCCACACCGATCAGAACCTTCGGCCCGAACCCGGTG
>JBGCFK010000079.1:0-10892 GCA_045106875.1 Paracoccaceae bacterium
TCGGGACACCGCTTCGCGATACCCTGCCGGGCACCGAACGAATGCCTCAGCGAAACCCTGTTCTCATCCCTCGCGGAGGCCCGATCAGAGATCACAACATGGAAGGAGGACGACAACCACAACCGACCGCACCCGTCGCCAGGCAATCTCACGCCCAACGCGGTCGAAGCCAAAATGACGTCCCAAAAGCAGGCCGCATGCGGCCAGAAATCGAAACGCAGATTCTCCAGATAACTGTAATGGGCGGGTTTAGGCGGCCTTGACTTTCTGCGTTTGTTCTTGAGCCCAGTTCCATGGCGACAGGTCGTCGAGATGCGGGTTGATGTGGTCGTTGATCCTGGCGAGGATGTCCGTGAGGTAGGCTCGGGGTTCAGGCCAGACATCTTTGCGGTCTCGATGACGGTCATGGCGTCGGCCAGGATTTCACCGCCGCTGTCGGAGCCCGCAAACATCCAATTCTTTCTTCCGATGACCACAGGCTTGATTGCGCGCTCGGCGGCGTTGTTGTCCATAGCCACGCGACCGTCGTCCAAGAAGAGCGCAAACGAGGGCCAGCGGTTGAGAGCGTATTGCATGGCCTTGGCGAGATCGCCTTTTCCCGGAATCCGGACGAGTTGGGCGTGCAGCCATACCCGGAACGCTTTGACAATCGGGCGGCTTTTCTCCTGTCGGATCTCGCTACGCCGATCAGCGGGTTGGCCGTTGATTGCCCGCTCAATGTCGTAAAGTTTGCCGATCTGATCGAGTGCGTCCTTGGCGATTTCCGATCCGGTTGACTTCCAGACATCGTGAAAGGCCCGGCGCAGATGGGCCCAACAGGCTGCTTCACGGACCCGCTGAGCACCGTCAGCACCGGGCTCGTACAGCTTCTCAAACCCGCGATAGGCGTCGGCCTGCAAGATGCCGCGGAAGTCCTTGAGGTGGCGTTGCGGATGCTCGCCTTGTTTGTCTGGGGCGAAGAAATAGGCCACCGCCGGTGGGTCATCCCCTGCCCAGGGCCGGTCGTCGCGAACATAGGTCCAGATCCGGCCTTCCTTCACGCCGCGCGCCTTGCCTGCGACTTTCACCTTTGGATCAAGAACGCGGATCGGGGTATCGTCCGCGTGCAGTCTGGTGGCCGAGAACACGCTGACTTTGATGCGTTCCGCCAGCGGGCGCAGCACGCGGGTGGCCTGGCCGCACCAGTCGATCAGCGTTGAACGCGGGATATCTGCGCCAGGCGGGGCGAAGATCTCACCTTGCCTGTACAACGGCAAGTGGTGGTCGAACTTTGCGACCAGAATGTGAGCCAGCAGGCCTGGCCCCGCCATGCCGCGCGGAATCGGCCTTGTCGGCGCTGCGGGTTGGATGATCTTTTCGCAAGCCCGGCAGGATTTCTTGAGCCGGAGCGTCTCGACGACCTTCAGCTTTGCGGCGACGAACTCCAGAATCTCGGACATATCTTCGCCCAGCAGACGCAATTCACCACCGCATTCCGGGCAGATCCCGCCCGGATCAAGCGTTGCGCGCTCGCACAGCGCGTCCTCGGACATCCTTGGTTTCCCCGGCGGCGTGGAGTTGGGCGCGTTGACGGCACGTCACCGGCGTCATCTTCCTAGTCCTCCGGTGGGCTAACATCGTCCGCCGCGACTTTTACTTCGAGCGCTTCAAGCGCCAGCTCAAGCTGTTGGATCTCGCGCTCGATCTTTTCCGATGAGCGTCCGAACTTCTGCTTTCGCAGCCGCGCGATACTGATCTTCAGCGCCTGGACCAGGGCCTCGTAGGCTTTGACCGAGGTTTCGAGTTGGACGGCCTCGGCACGCTGAGCCAAGATGATCGCCTTCAGGGCGGCGACATCACCTGGGAGCTGATCGAGCGGTGTATCCGTGGGGCCGGTTATATCAATCGGCATCCATATGATCCAGAATTATGCAGTTATATCAGCCAGATAATCACGCCACGCGCGCAGGTGGAGAACTCCATGCCGGGCGTCGCCAATCAATGCCTTCCCAGAGCATCGCAAGCTGCGCCGCCGTCAGATGCGCGGTCCCGTCGACGGGCGATGGCCAGGGAAATCGCCCCTTCTCCAGTACCTTGTAGTACAGGCAGAACCCTTGCCCGTCCCGGTACAACAGCTTGATCCTATCACCTCGACGCCCCCGGAACGCGAACACAGCACCCGAACAAGGGTTCTCGTTCAAAACGTTCTGTGCCACCGCCGAAAGCCCGCCAATCCCTTTCCTCATATCGGTGATGGCGCAGGCCACGAAAACCTTCACCCCGGTTCCGGGGCCGATCATGCTGCTTCCGCCGCACGGATCAGCGAGGTCAAAACTGGCCCAGGCACAGACGCCGGAACGCGCAACACCCGGCCTTTGCGTAGCGTCACTTCGACCAGTGCATCGCACGGCCCGATCTCTGGCGGTTCGGGATCAGACTTTGGGTGGTCGACGAATTCGACGGACAGAAAGGGCCCACCGTTCTCATCGGCCAATCGGCCCTGGCGCATGTCCGAGCGCCACTGGTGGATGTGCTGGCGCGTGATCCCGTGCCGACGCGCAATCTCCGCCACTGTCGTATCGGGCTCCGCCGCCTCAATCAGGATCGATATCTTCTCGCAATCGGACCAACGCCGACGAAGCTCCGGACCCATCAGGATCTCTTGCTTCATCTCAAGACCTCTCAAGCGACGTCAATAACGACGTCAATTGAGAAATCATTCGCAGATCAAATCCGGAACACACAAGCCGCTTCAAACCGGCCGGTTACAGATAACTGGAGGAGAGATAGGTCTCAGGTCACCACGGCACATACGGTCAACGGCGAGGTCGCACATGCGTCAGTTCTCAGCGACATTCACACGTGTTTGCGGTCTGCTTTGCTGCAATCCGCAGAGTGACCTCTCGAACACTGTCCAACGGCCACCTACGGTGGTTAATGAGATGTTAACGAGATGTTAACGATCATCAGTGTTTACCGAGTTTTGAGGATGGAACCGACTTTTCAACAACCATAGGCAGATCTGGCAATGACTGATGCAGATGACGTCAAGACGGATCTCAGTGTTCCAGAAACAGCGCCTGTGGAAGTGTCCGAACGTCGGATGGGCGCTGTGGACCAGAGTTTCTACATAATCGGCGTCGGTGCGTCCGCAGGTGGGTTGGACGCAATCAAGCAGTTGATTTCGCAAGTGCCGTCCAAGTTCCCGCACAGCCTTGTTATCGTTCAGCATATCTCTCCTGACTACAAATCGCTGATGTCCGAAATTCTCGCCAGAGAAACGTCGCTACCGGTCTGTGAAGTATCGGATAATATGGCTGTAGAGGCGGGAAACATTTATCTCATTCCCCCTCGTTCCAACATCGTTATTCAGGGCACCAAAGGTGACAGCAGCGGCAAGCTGGACGATGACGCGAACGCAAACAGTCACAGTGGTTTGCGGTTCTCGCTTATAGCGCAGACCCCGCGTCCGGGATTGAACCTCCCGATAGATGTCTTCTTTCACTCGCTTGCTGAGGCGGTGAGAGATCGCTCGATCGCCGTCGTGCTTTCCGGAAGCGGATCTGATGGCAGTCGGGGGCTGCGCGGCGTCAAGGATCGTGAAGGCTTCGTTCTGGTGCAGGACCCCAAAATGGCTGCCTTCGACGGGATGCCGCGATCTGCAATTGCCACCGGCATCGTAGATCTCGTTCTGGCCCCCGATATCATGATCGGAGAGATCAACCGCTATATCGAAATGCGGGTCAAGGGCATCGACAGCGTCGAGCGGGTGTTTTCCACGGCAACTGACGAGTTCGCGGAGATGCTCGTGCTGGTGAGTGAGAAGGCTGAGATCGACTTTAGCCTCTATAAGGAACCCACACTGAAGCGCCGCATTGCCCGGCGGATGGCGCTGCGTGGATACTCGACACTTGCCGAATACCTCGCGCATTTGCGTCGCGAACCAGCCGAGCTGAACGTTCTGTATCGCGAGTTTCTGGTCGGTGTGACCAATTTCTTCCGGGACCTGCCAGTCTGGCGGCATATGGAAGAAACCATCTTGCCGGAGCTCTTTCGTGAGGGCCATTCAGAGGACCCGGTTCGGGTCTGGTCCGCAGGCTGTTCTACTGGGGAGGAAGCGTACACAATCGCTATGCTGCTGGAACATTACCGTATCGTAAACGATATAACGCGTGATTTCAGGATTTTTGCGACGGATGTGAACGCAGGGTCCATTCAGACGGCAAAGCAAGGTATCTATCCCGACAGCATTCGTGAGGAGATCCCGGACGAGTATCTGAAGAGGGGCTATCTCTCCTTGCAGTCAGGTACGTTTACCGTCGCGCCCACGATCCGAAACAAGATCGTGTTTGCGGTCCACAACGTTACGGAAGATGCCCCGTATACGCGCACTGACCTCGTGGTCTGCCGGAACCTGCTGATCTACCTCAGTCCCGACGTCCAAGCGAAGATCATGACCCATTTCTCGTTCTCGCTTCGCAAGAACGGGTTCCTGCAATTGGGCGCTGCGGAGACACCTGGACAACACGGCGCCATGTTCGATGCAATTGCGCACAAATCGCGGATTTACCGGAACACAAGACAGATAGACTCCATCACACGGCGTGCAAGCCGGACATTGGACTTTCCCGCAGCGCAGTTCCTGCCCAGGTCGCGGCGCGTTACCGCACGCAGTCAGTTGCCGGGAGACGATCTGAATTCCCTGCTTACGGCAACTTTGGAAGACGCGGTCGCCTGTATCTGCATCGTCGATGATGGAGGCAAGGTGATCCGGACGTTCGGCGATCACTCGAAGCTGTTGCACATTCCTGACACAGGCTTCTCAGCCAATCTGTTGGAGTTGGTTGACGAGCGTCTCCGCAGCGCGGCAGCGTTGCTCCTCAGGCGGTCTGAAACCGAAGGAAAATCAGAGAAAAAAGGGGTGCGGCTGGTCAACGAGCAAGATGTCGACATTGTTGATATCTCATGCCGGAAACTGCCATGGGAAGGACACGCGATCGTCTTCGCGATGACGTTTCGGCTACGCCGGGAAATAGTACAGCAAGGCTCGACGAACGCGCCAGTGTCCGAGACACCAAACATGCCGACGCAAGCCTACATCCAGCATCTGGAAAGCGACGTTCAGTCCCTGCAGGATATGTTGAGCGCAACCGCCGAGGACCTTGGCGCTTCCAACGAAGAACTCCAGACCACGAACGAGGAACTGATTGCCTCGAACGAGGAGTTGCAGGCCAATAATGAAGAAACACAAAGCATCAACGAGGAACTGCACACACTGAATGCAGAGAATGCAGAGAAAATCTCCGAGCTTGAAGCCGCTACGGGTGACATTAACAATCTGCTGGCAACGGCAGATCTTGGCGTTCTGGTGTTGGATGACCAACTTTGCATTCGCCAGTTCAGCGCAGGTCTGAACAGGTATGTGCACTTGGAGGAGGGTGACGTCGGCAGGCCGCTTGAGAACTTTGCAACGACGCTGGAACCAGACGCCGTCGCCATGATGATGGACGACGTCAAACTGTCTCGCGACCACGGCGAAGAAAACACCCGTGAGATGCGCGGCCGAGATGGTAGCTACGTATTCAGCAGAGTGCGGCCATACAGGAACGTGCATGGTGACCACAAAGGCGTGGTCATCACGCTGCAAGATATAACCGACCTGAAACTTCTGGAAATCGAGGTGCGCCAGCAGCGGGATCGGCTTGAAGGTCTGCTGGAAAGCGAAGCTGCGGGGTACTGGGATTGGAACATACCTGAAGACACTTGCTATATGAGCCCACGCTACAAATCGATGTGTGGTTATGACGACCACGAAATCGAGAACACGCTCGCTGCCCGAGACAAACTGATACATCCCGATGATATTCAGACGAAAGAAGATGCGCTCGCAGCACATGTAAGCTCGCGCGGACAGATTCCTTTCGATATCGAGATTCGGTTTTGCCACAAAGACGGATCCACCGTCTGGGTGATGTCTAGAGGTCGTGTGGTGGAATGGTCCAACGATCATCAGGCTGTACGGATGATGGGCGTCCATGTGGACATCACCCACCTCAAAGAGCGTGAATTGGACGTTCAGAACAAGGCCGACGAGATCAGGCGCTTTGCATTCATCGCAGCACATGACCTCCTGCAACCGATGAACACAATCGAAAGCGGCATCTCGATGCTGGTCGAAGATCACATCGATATTTCGGATGACGAACAACGCGAGCTGTGTGAGTTCCTGACAGAATCGTCGATCCGTATGAAGGAACGGATCGATGGAATTCTCGACTATGCGCGCCTTCAGGATGAAGCGCTTGCATTGGAGAAAGTCGATTTGACATCGGCAGCGCAGGAAAGCGTCGCTGACCTGAAGGCCCAGATCGATGACGCCAAGGCAGAAATAAGTATAGGGGAGCTTCCAACAGCGTTGGGTACACGCAGCCTGATCTCCCGTGTGTTGCTCAATCTGATCAGCAATGCCGTAAAGTATCGCCGCAGCGACAGGATCTGCAAAGTAACGATCGAAGCAGCGACAGCGCCCGGCGGCATGGTCGGAGTTCGAATTTCAGACAACGGCATCGGCATTTCTCCCGAGTATCACAAAAAGATCTTCGAGCTTTTTGCGCGCCTGCACACGGATGCGGAGTATACGGGTAGTGGCCTCGGGTTGTCGTTGTGCGAACGTATCGTATCGAAACTCGGTGGTAACATCTCTGTGGAAGATGGTGTGGATGGAGGGTCCGCCTTTGTGTTCACCTTGCAGTCCGATTGAGCCCTTGAGCCCACGCGCTTCGGTCGTGATCGTAGACGATCTGAAAGAGGACAGGTATTTCCTGCGCCGGGCTATCAAGAAGGTATTTCCAGATATTGGATTGCGTGAGTTTGCATACGCTGAGGATGCACTTGCGTATCTCAGGTCGCCCGACCGCGAACCGCTGGCATTATTGCTTGTGGACATCAACATGCCGCGCATGAACGGCTTTGAGTTTGTTGACGCGTTTCAGCAGCTCTACCCCGAATTGAAGGGCAATGCGCGCTTGTACGTCATGTCCGGTTCGATTGATCCCAATGATCAGGAGCGTGCGTTGCGTCAACCCAGTGTCACCGGATATCTGGAGAAGCCGGTTGCACGGGATGTTCTGAAGAGCCTGATGTGATCCGGTAAATATGCATCACGATCTTTTTTGGCCCTAACCGTCGACCAACTTGATCAATCGCTCGGCAAGCTCTTCCGCCGAGACCGGCTTTGTCAGGCGTGGAACCTGAGCCAGCTGTTCAGAAAGAACTGCGCTATCGCCATATCCAGTGACGAACAGAAATGGCAGTTTCAATTCTAGAAGCCGCATTGCCACGGCTTCGCTCGTCTGGTCAGAGCCAAGGTTGACATCCAGGATCGCAAATCGGGGACGTTCGTCTTGTAGGTATTGCAAGGCATCATCGGCAGATGAGAAGACCTCGATAGGTTGCGCGCCAAGATCGCCAAGCAGATCGGCCATTTCTTTGGCAATTATGAAGTTGTCTTCCAGCAGCAATGCCGGACCATGGACTTCGACGCTACTCAAATCATGCTGTCTGGAAGACGCCAGAGACGACCGTAAAGGCGGTGGAAAATCGGTGGTCTCGGTATCGAAGTGTCGGTGCCCGATAACAAACTTGACCTGCAGACCTGAGGGAAGGAATTCGACATTCGCTGTGCCGCCGAGTTCATGCGGAACAGCTTGTTGAATCATCGCCATACCAAACCCAAACTCGTTGGGCGCCACGGCTGCCGGTCCCCCTTTTTCTTGCCAGAATATCTCTACATCGCTCTCACGCTTCTCAATTGATATTTGAATTTCACCGTCAAAATTCGACAATGCACCATATTTGACCGCATTTGTGGTCAATTCGTGCATCACCAAAGAAAAGATAGGTGCAACTTCAGGGCGAATGAACAGCTCAGGCCCATCTAAGCGCACGCGCTGTTGGGCTGCATGCTCAAAGGGCTCAAATTCAAGCATAACGAGATCAACCAGAGAAACTGGCGCGGTCGCAGAACCGCCACTCAGGTCGTGCGACGCAGCCAATGCACGAATTCGGTTTTCGATAGCGTTGGCATAACTGTTTAGCGAGCCATAGCGGCGACGCGCTTGGCGCGAGACTGAACGGACCAATGCCAGAATGTTCCTGACTCTATGGTTCAGCTCACCGATCATCAATGCTTGCTGCCGGTTCAGCGTATCGATCATAATTTGCCGCTCAGTCGAATGCAGCAAGGTTCGGATGTGACCGATCAGGAAGATATCTTCTTCCGACCACGCCTCGCAGCGACCGCTCACCTTTTCAAGAAACGTCGTGAATGATCCACGTGGTGTCAGCCTCATTCGTCCCGAGACATGCGCGACCTTTTTCTCGGGATCACCGGCCCATGCAACTTCCCGAACAATTTCGTTCCGGAACAAGCAGATTGCCCGGTCAGGTAATACACCGACAATCAATGCTCCGGCAGACCGTCCCAACTCTTCTTTCCTGCCGGGAAACCTTGTGGCAAGGCATTCGATTGCAACAACACCGTCAGATGATGCTGCGAGCTTTGAAAGTTCTTCAAGAACGGTATCACCCGGCGTCGTTCCATAGGTTAAGACTTTCGAACCTGTGAACGCCGCGACTCCATTCGCCCCAATTGTCTCAAGAATGGTTGGCGCTACGGACAACAACAGCTTTTCCAGGCGCACCTCAACATCTGACTTGGCCAAGAGACCTCGGTCCAGGGCGCTGATCTTGTCCAAAGTAGACTTCTGTTGCAGCGCCAAGAGCTTCCCGCTGAATATGGAAACCAGGTTGGTTAATATCTCACGCAATGCAGGCGGCGGCACCCTTGGAGACAGATGATGAAACGAGATGATTCCCCATAGCTTCTCCTCGACAACTACCGAAAGGGTCATCGTTGCCCGAGAACCCATGTTTCGGAGATACTCCATATGAATCTCAGATACGCCGCGTGATGCGGCGAGTGTGATGTCCAGCGGTGGGGCACTCTTCGTGGCAGCTTGCAGCCGAAGCGTAGGCAGCTCCGTATCCTGGATCAATCGGAGCGGCAACTTCGCCATGATTGCCCGGGCCTGCGCAGGAATATCCCAGCTTGGAAAGCGAAGCCCAAGGAAACTATCCATCGAGAAACGCTTCGCCTCTTCAAGCACTTCCCCGTTGTTCTCGGAATCGAAGCGATAGATCAGTGTCCGATCATATCCGCTGAGATGTCGCATAAGGTCTGTCGTAAGTTTGAACAGGCTTTGCTGATCTTCGCACGCCTGGACCTGGGTCATCAGGAAACTCAGAGTTTTCAAGGCATCAGTACTGTCAAAATCTGTATCCGTGTTTGCCTCGATCTCGATGATGTTATGGCCCTGACTTTGAAAGACCCGAACAATGATGGAGAACTCGTGAAAATCGAACGTTCCGACAGGGATGGAGCGGTCCGAGATAGCGGATTGAGCAACCGCATTCTGAACGCCGTGTGAAATCTCGGCACCCAGAACGTCTCGGAAGTTCTGCCCAAGCAGATGTTCGACAGGAACTCCAATCAATGACGCACTGTTCTCGCTGGCATATGCGATTGTCCCGGATGCGATTTCCGCGGCGATCAAACATCCGAAGGGCTGGACGGTGCCGGGAATGTGCACCGGCTCTTCCGCACATATCTCTAGAGCGCGCTCGATCTCGCTGTCAGGAATAGTTTCAGCCATGATTTAACTCCCCATCAATCAAGTGTGCTTCCGAAATCGCATCAAAAACTGCTCTCGCACCCATGACGGCCTGGGTAGTGTCCAACGGTATCGAATTAAGCGACCTGAAGAATGCGGCCAGAGCACCTGAGCGAACAAAATATTGCATGGTTCTTAGATATGCAGTTGGCCAAGAGGGATCGATTACCTTTGACTTGAGTAAAGTCGATGCCCCCATCGCAGACCCGTTCAGCACATATAAAACACCCCAGGCAAAGTCGCTGGTCATCGGAAGGCTGTTTGGGAATCGCTCTGGTTCAGCAGAAACGCCAAGATCTGAATGCAATGCCAATACGCGAGCGTCCTCGAATTCTGTAGAATGCCCGATATTGTTCGCAGAGGCCGTAAAACCGAGCGTTCTGTGGATGGATGACATGGACCCCAGAAACACCCGATAGCGATCGATATTTGTAAACGCGCCTGTATTAGTCCAATGAAGCTCCGCTCGATCATGCTGTGTTCGTGTAAAGCGCCGCAGAGTGACCCGGTTGCTTTCCCCATTCGCAGATTTCTTCGTTGCGAGCGTATTGATTTCCACCACATCCATCGGTTGAACTTCCTGTTCTTCCGCTCTCCTCAACATGCTAACGATCCCAAGAACACAATGGAAGGTTTGTGATGGGCAGGTTGCTCTTAATGGAGGACGATATTGTCCTTGGCCTCGAAATGGCGGAGAAACTTCGCGTCGTCGGACATGAAGTCACCGTTCGCCGTAATGCGACAGATGCCAGATCAGAACTCTGGCATTGGGATTACGATTTGCTCATTACTGACATTATCGTTCGGCGGGATAATCGGCCGGTGGCGGATGGTGGACTGGGACTTATCAGTTGGGTCCGGCAAAAGACTATGAACAACCCCGGACTGGGACGTTTGCCAGTGATTGCGATCTCAGGCGAGCAAAACCGTCCGGGTATGGGTTTCCTGCTTCCCACCGCGAACCGCGTCGGTGCTGACCGGGTTTTTGAGAAACCTGTCGCCATGCATGAGCTTCTCCATGAAATTGATATTCTGCTCGCTTAGCCCCAACTATTCATGAGCTGATGACGGTTGGGTTTTGGCGCACGGAGTTGCCCGCCTGAAGCGGCTGTGAGGTTTTGGCAGATTTGTCTACGTTTGAGTTCAGGGCTTGGGTTCGACGCGGCTTCTGGAGCCGCCATC
>JBGCFK010000008.1:0-5224 GCA_045106875.1 Paracoccaceae bacterium
GCTCAGGTCCGTTCAACCCATGGCTTTCGCCCCGGTTCGGCACTGAGAAAGAAGATCTCGGCTTCGTTGTCTCTGCGCCTGCGGACTTCGGCCACATAGGGCATATCAGTTTCGGGCACGTAGATCTTGAAACCATCGGGATACCGCCGCCCTTCCGGGACTTGCAGGCGTGCGCCCATGTCAGAATAGTCAAGCAGCGTGCAGTCAACCGGCTCCGCCCCATCTGCAAATATGGTTGCGGGAAGCTGGGCATAGAAACGCTCCATCTGTCGGCGCGTGGCCGGTTGTGGAGTAAACATCCGTTTGAACGGATTGGGAAAGCTCATGGTATCCCCCGAGGGCACATTTACGCGAACTCCCCCAAGAAACCCCACGCGAGTTAAAGTGGCGCTAACAGCAGACAGATCAGGACTTGGCGCAGGCCGGGTCAGACCGTATCTAGGACGAAAGCCATGGAGAGGTGTGAGATGTCCGAGACCCGTTCGACCCGCGTGCTGATCATAGGTTCCGGCCCTGCGGGGTACACGGCGGCGGTCTACGCCTCGCGTGCGCTGCTCGAGCCCGTGCTGTTGCAGGGGATCCAGCCTGGCGGTCAGCTCACCATTACCACCGAGGTCGAGAACTGGCCTTCGGTCATCGAAACACAAGGCCCAGAGCTGATGGTTCAGTTCGAGGCGCACGCCAAGGCGGTCGGAACCGAGATTATTGGGGATCACGTCTCTCGTCTGGATCTGTCATCGCGTCCGTTCGTCGCCGAGTGTGACAGCGGCACGATCTGGCATGCGGATACGGTGATCCTTGCCACTGGCGCGCAGGCGAAGTGGCTGGGGCTTACATCGGAGGAAAGGTTCAAGGGCTTCGGTGTCTCGGCATGTGCGACCTGCGACGGCTTCTTCTATCGTGGCAAGGAAGTTCTTGTGATCGGCGGGGGCAACACCGCAGTCGAGGAGGCTCTGTATCTGTCGAACCTTGCCTCGAAAGTGACGCTGATCCATCGCCGCGACAGCCTTCGTGCCGAGCAGATCCTGCAAAAGCGCCTGTTCGAGAAGGAGAACATCGGCGTTCTCTGGGACCATCAGATTGACGAGATACTTGGCACCGATGGCGATGGTGTCACGGGCGCGCGGCTGAAGCATGCGCAGACCGGCGAGACGCGCGAGATCGCGGCGTCAGGTGTTTTCGTGGCGATCGGGCATTCGCCCGCGTCAGAACTGGTCAAGGATCAGTTGGACACCCATATGGGCGGATACGTGGTCACGTCGCCTGATTCGACTGCGACATCCATTCCGGGAGTTTTCGCGGCAGGGGACGTCACGGACCACATCTATCGTCAGGCGGTCACGTCGGCAGGTATGGGCTGTATGGCTGCGCTCGAGGTCGAACGTTTTATTGCCGAGCATGGCGCGTTGACGGCGCAGGCTGCGGAATAGTGGCATTCGGCGGGTAAGCCCGGGCGCATTGCGCCCAGGCTCGAGTTTCCAAGCGTCAGGGGGCATCCGCGGCATCGCCCAAAGACTTAGAAGCCGAGCCGCAAGCCCAACAGGAAGTTGTGGGAGGTGAGGTCCGCGTCCGAGACGGTCGCATCGGCTGCCTGCAATTCAACACCGCTGGTTCCCATGTAGCGATACATGCCTTCCATCACGGCACCGTCTGCCAGCTGGTAGCCGACACCTGCTGTCAGGTTGTAGGCCAGACCATGGTCGCTGTCGTTCATCACGACACCTGCCGCCGGTACGCCGTGGCCATTGAACTGGACGGATGCCAGCCCGACCCCGCCGCCGACGAACCCTGTCACCGAGTTGGTGATTGCGTAGTCGCTCACGAAGTTGAAGTAGGCGTGGCGCTGCTGTGTGTCGCCGAACGATCCTGCCTGCGCAGCACCGTTGATGCTGTGCGTGTCGACCGAAGCGAATTGTCCGCCAAGTTCCAGCTCACCGCGCACGCCGATATTGTCCGTGATCTCGGTGCCAAATCCCACGAAGGCACCAACCACAAAGCCAAAATCGTACTCGTTCTCAACATTTGCTCCGGTGATGTTGAAGTCGGTCTCGCTGACAAAGCTGGCCCCGGAACGGGCGCCGAGGTACAGGACCTCTCCGTCTTCACCGTAGATTGAACCTGCTGTTGCGGCGCAAGGTGCTAATGCGACGGCTGCAGCCATCAGAATGTTTCTCATTGAAGCTCTCCGTTCTCTCTCCACTAGGGAATTCCCACCGCACACCTAGTGCGTTTCCCGGCACGACAAGTAAATGGAAAAATTGGGTTTCCGGCGATTACCAGCAGAAGCGGTTGATCCCGCAGTGACGATAACCGTGGCGGCTTCGGCCGTAGTGACCGCTGAACAGACCGATTCCGACACCGATCCGCGTACGCACGCCGCCGGATCCGATCCCGATGCCAACTCCGGGGACAATAGCGACGGCCGGGCGTTCCTCGCGGCCGCGTTCGTATCCTTGCAGGAAATCCTGTTCGCTGGATTTTGGGCAGACCTTGTCGTAGCTGCGGCCTTCATATCCGACCTGGTACCCGTTCTCTGCCGTGCAGTATGTTTGGAGCCCCTTGGCCCGTCCGGTCTGGTAGGCGGTCAGATCCACGGGCTGGCCTGCGCCCGAGCAATCTTCGAAATCTGAAGCACGGTCCGATGTCGGCACACCAAGGCGGCCGTCGTTCTCTCCGTACCGTTGCCAGTCGGTTTGCGCACATGTGGCGGCGCGTTGCTCGGGTGTAACCGTCGCACACGCCGCCACATGGCAAGCAAGCAGACCGAACGTGACTATTCGGAACATACGCAACATGGTTCTCTCCTAGCCGGGGATAAGGGCCGAAAAGCGGCATCGCTTGGGCATTATTGTAGCGGGATTGTAGCGGGAATTCGGATGCGATACCAGCGCGCGCCCGTGACAATCGCATCGGCAACGGGCACACTCGGACAAAATCCGCTCGCAGAGGGCGGAGCGCACGAGGCAGCATGCAGGGGCAGCGGAACCGGATGACGGCGCTTGACGATTTTGCCAAGCTCGAGGCCGAGGGCGCGTTCTTCGAGGCCTCCGCGACGGTGCCGCGCGATGTTGTGGTCAGCTTTGGCGAACGATCGCTCGTGATCTCGGACTTTTCGGATCGGGTGCTTGTTCACTGGCCGCTCGCATCGCTTGATCTGCAGGAAGACGGAGCATCAGATGTTGCTGTCCTGCCCGATCCCGCCAGCGCCGAGCGGGTTGTGTTGTCAGATCCAGTGATGATCGCAGCTCTTCGCAAAGTCTGTCCGGGACGACAGGACGTCGATGCGACCCTGCAAAGACGTCGCTCGATCGGCGTTCGGGGCATGTTGCTCTGTATCGCCATACTGGCCGGGTTGATCTGGCTTGCAAAGGAAAACCTCGGCCATCTGGCGGGGATGGTCCCGCCGGGCCGTGCTGATGCTCTGGGCGCAGCGATGGCGAAAGATGTGGCTGAGCTTCTGGGCAACGGGACCGGTGTGCCGCAGATCTGCAACGCCCCCGAGGGAGTGGCGGCGCTCGAGAAGCTGGTGGCGCGCTTGCTGCCTGCCGAGACGCTTCCGCATCCGCTGCGCGTGTCTGTCCTCGACCATGCCGATGTGGACGGCATCGCGTTACCGGGTGGGCATATCCTGTTGCTCCGCGGTGTACTGGACCATGCCGAAAGCCCGGAAGAGGCTGCGGGCGTGCTTGCGCATCTTATGGGTCACGTAAAGCACGGGGACCCTGTCCGGCAGGCCATCAGGGCAGCAGGGTTTCAGAGCGTTCTTGGGCTGGTGATCGGGGATATTCTGCGGGACGGCGTGGTTGTGCCTGCCTCTCGTGCAGCACTTGAACCCTATCAGGACATGGCCGTCGAAGTGAGCGCGGACACAGTGGTTCACGAGTTGCTGGAAGAGGCCGGGTTACCAAGCCTGCCCTATGCCAGATTTGTCGACCGGCTTGGCAGCTCCGGGTCCGAGGCGGCTGGCAGTCTTGGTCTGCATCCGGATCCTGGCACCCGCGCTGCGGCTGCGGTCGAGGCGGACAGGATTGGGGCGAACGCTTTTGCACCTGCCTTGGATGACCGAACGTGGATCGCGCTTCAGAACATTTGCGAGGGTTAGAGCGTTTCGGGTTCAACCCGAGACGCTGCATCCGAGTGTGCGGTCGAAGGTAGCGATAGGCAGCGAAACCTGACTCCGCTTTATCCCGAAACGTCTTTGGATGCTTCCGCCGCCGAAAGTCCCGCGACATAGCCCAGAGCAATGGCCGTCAGCAAGCCGTTTCCGGATAGATATCCCTCGACCTTCGAGCCGGACACGCCACACGCAGCGCCGCCTCCGGCATAGAGCCCGGCAATCGGATTGCCGTCGGGCCGCAAGACTTGCGCCGCATCATCCACCACCAGCCCGCCCTGGGTATGGAACAAGGCGCCCGTGACCTTGACGGTGTGATAAGGCGGCGTGAACCCGGGATGCCCTGCAAAGTCGCGCCCAAACCTGTCCCTACCGCCTGTTGCCATATCCGCGATGCCGGTCAGCATGTCTTGCAGCGCGGCGGCGGCGCATCCGATCCGCGCGGCGATGTCGTCCAGTGTGCCTGAAACGACCGCGCCCGCCGCGACAGCCTGCCGGTAGTCGGGAAACCCGAGCCCAAGCTGATGCAGCCGCTCATCGTACAGGTTCCATGCCACGCCCCCCGGCTGCTCCAGAACGTTGACGGATTGTTCGGAATACCCGGCGTGCTCGTTCGAGAACCGCGCGCCCGCTGCGTTGACCTGCACCCCGCCTTCCATCATCAGCGCCCATGTGATCAGGATACCGTGCGGGTGAGCCACCGACCCATGTCCCTGATATGCTGTCAGGTCCCGCGTCGCCGCGCCCATGGCCTGCGCCCAAAGCACTGCATCGCCTGTATTGCCACAATGGCCGAAATAGGGTGCAGCTGCGATCTCGGGGATATACTGCGCTACAAGATCCGGGTTCCCGCCATAGCCATTGCAGGCGAGGATGGTGGCGCGTGCGCCAATGGTCTCGACAGCGCCATCGGGCCGGGTGATGCGGACACCCCGGACGGCCCCGTCTTCGACCATCAACGCGTCGGTCCGAGCTTCAGTCACGATTGTCAGCCTCGCAGCCTCTGCCGCATTGGACAACCTGCCGATCAGCGCGGCACCGGTCTTCTCCGGCACGGCGTGCATCCGGTGCGCGGAGTGGCCGGGGTAGAGGAAGTCATCCAGCACGGTC
>JBGCFK010000080.1:0-5446 GCA_045106875.1 Paracoccaceae bacterium
GCAGTGAACATCAGCGCGACCCCTCGAACCAAGCAGTCCTGCGGTTCATCTCGTCATCGGCAAATCCGTCGGCGCCGGCACGCTCGATCGCATGGACCCAGATGCATCGGCCTTTCTCCGAAGCTTCGATCGAGATCGTACCCGGGGTCAGCGTGATCGAGTTGGCATAGGTCACAAGTCCTGTCGTCGTCTTGGCCTCGGCATCCACCTTGACCAAGGTGGGTGAGATCGGCAGACGCGGGTCCAAAATCAGCCGGGTGACGCGCAGGCCTGACAACAGGATCTGCCACAACAGCCAAGGCCAATATACGAGTCCACGCGGGATCAAGCCGTAGGGTGCTCCTTCGGCGTCTGCGATGCCCTTGCTCCAGCAAAACGCGACAACCAGCACGGACAGCACAGCACCAAAGGCCACAAGCCACCAGTCGTAGTGGCCGGAAAGCGCCAGCCAATATCCGAACAACAGTAGGACGCTCAGAACTTGACGCATGCCGATCGACGGTCCTCTCTTTGCTCAGTTGCGAGCTATCATGGGGGCCTGCGACCGCGGACCCGTGGGATTCTTAACCAACGGTTAGCACTCTGTTGGGCGCGCAGCAATTCGCGCGATGCAGTTTACGCCAGAACTCGGTGTCTAACTTGATTCCCGGCGCGAGCAGCCTCACTTCTGTGGAATGTGTTCGTTTCCTGACCTGCAATCACGCATCACTGCCTGCCGACTGTGTGCCGAGACGTTCGCTGTTACTGAAACACGCCACGCGCCCCGACCTGTTTTCGTGCCTTCGACCAAAGCGCGCCTGCTGGTCGCGGGGCAAGCACCAGGCGCTCGGGTACACGCGTCAGGAGTTCCCTTTGACGATCCTTCGGGCGACCGGCTACGCGACTGGTTGGGAATGGACCGGTCGAACTTCTACAACCCGGACAAGCTTGCCATCGTACCAATGGCGTTCTGCTTTCCGGGCTATGACGCGAAAGGCTCGGATCTGCCGCCACCGAGGATCTGTGCTCAGACCTGGCGTGCAGAGCTTCTGGCCCAGATGCCGCAGATCCAGCTGACCCTTGCAATTGGACAATACGCCCAAGGATGGCATATGGGCCGGGAGCGCAAGAAAACCCTCACCGAGACTGTCCGGAATTGGCGTGCCTATGGTCCATCGCTGCTACCTCTGCCCCATCCCTCCTGGCGCAACAGCGGATGGCTGCACAAAAACCCTTGGTTCGAGGCAGAGGTGCTGCCGTGGTTGAGGTCCGAAGTATCGCGACTGTGCTCCTGACCGGCCTGTTGACGGGCTGCGCTGCAGGTGGTCCGATTCCGGATGGCATCGCCTCGACAGCTCCGGATCGAGCGCCGCGCGAAGGACCTGTTCTGCCCGGCACTGTCGGCACAAACACGTCCCTTCTGGCCAGCAATGGCTCGAAAGTTGTGGCGTCAGAATGGTTGCCACGGGATCCCCGTGCCGTGATCGTCGCTTTGCACGGGTTTGGAGATTATGGGCAACTGACGTTTAGAGGACCTGCAACAGCATGGGCCGAACAAGGGATCGCAACCATCGCTCCGGATCAACGCGGGTTCGGACGAAACGCGTCTCGCGGCCGCTGGCCAGGCGCAGACGGGCTGATCGCAGACGCTGAAAACTACGTCGCACAGGCCCGTGCACGGTTCCCCTGTACGCCCGTCGTGCTGCTCGGTCATTCCATGGGCGGCGGCGTTGCTCTGGCAGCGGCGCCCAGATCGCAGCCAGACGCATTGGTGCTTGCAACGCCTGCTATCTGGGGCGGGCGCGCGTTGAACCCGCTGCATCGCCTGGCCTCGTGGGTTGCCGCGACCACTGTCCCGGAACGCAGATTCACTGGCAAAGGTGTGGTCCGGATCATCCCATCGGACAACCGCGATGCGCTTTGGGCGCTTTGGGCGGACCCGCTCTACCTCGCCCCGCCATCGGCGCGGGAAATCCAGGGATTGGTGCGCATCACGGACCGCGCATCCGAAGCCGTGGGTCGGACGCAAGTCCCCGCCCTTTTACTATTGGGCAGCAAAGACCAGATCGTGCCGAGTAAGCGCGTGCGCAGTGTGTTTGCGCGCTTACAAGGGCATAGAGACGTTATCGAATACGATGACGGCTGGCATCTGATATTTCGGGACCTGCAAGCGTCCAGGGTCTGGAATGATGTTGCCCGTTACGTACTCGCGGTTCCAAACCCGGAAGGCTGCACATGATTCTTGACGATCTACACACGACCGCTTTGACCTCTGAGCGTCCTGAAGATTGGGCCGCATTCGCACAGGCACTGGCCGGCATGCAACTGGTGATCCCGCTGGAGGAAGCCGCGGGCGAGACCGCACGCCCCCGTTTGACCTTGCACGAGGATGTGAACGTTCTGCCCGCATGGACGTCGATGGACGCCTTCGCAGGCGCGCTTGCAGATCCTGGGCACTATGCGGAACTGGCGGGGGCGGAACTGGCCGGTGCTCTGGCTGGACAGGGCACACCTCTGTTGGTTTTTGCTGACGGGCCGTTGGTTGTGACGCCAGAGCAACTGGACTGGATTGCCCAGACCTATGGCGCCGAGGTGACACGCGCGACAGGTCAGGGTGTTCAGGTCACTGCGCCAGAGCTTCCTCCGCTGCCGGTGATGGAAATGCTGGGGCAGTCCGTGGGTGCACTGGGCATGGATTGTCCGGAGGCGTGGCTGGTGGCCATGTCGGCGCCGCATGAAGCTTCGCAGGACGCTTCGGACACAAGTTTGGAATTGGTGTTGGTGCTGGGTCTTGCGGACAAGGTGCGCGATATGGAAGGCCAGATTGCAGATACAGTGACCCGGGCTGTGCAAACGGTAACCGAGTTGCCCTTTGCCGTAGCCTGCCCGGATCGCGGAGCGCCCCTGATGGATACGGCCCGGCGCGTGGGTATCGGTATTGGCGGAGGTGACTGAAGCCAGCCGAACAGAACCGTATTGGGACGGTTGCCATTCAGAAGTTATTAGGGCTGGTCAAGCAAAAGTAAGCCGTTCTTTGGTTTGGAGTTCGGTTGAATGCGTTTATCTCTTTCGCAGAAGATGATCATCATGGTGATGGGCGCAGCATTTGTAGCTGCTGCCGGCACCGCTGTCGTGACCTATGTGGTTGCGGATCGGGACCTTGAGAAAGTTCAGCACGTCCAGATCACGGAAGGCGCAACCCTGCGCCAGCAACAATTGCAGCGCTATGAGGCTGATGTCCGCGGCGATCTCGGTTTCGTTACGGAGCTCATTGTTGACGAACACATGATGCGCGATCTGGGCGCATCCCTTGCGTTGAGCGCGCAGTCCGGCTTTGATCTCAGCAATATCCGGGAAGCCTATCTGGATGACAGTCCTTACGCGCCCGGCGAGCGGCACCTGCTGGACGAGGCACAGGTTGGTGGCGCGTATAACGAAATTCACGGCAAGATTCACCCGGAAGTCAGAGCTTTTCTCGAAGCCCGTGGATACTACGACATCTTCATGATCTCGCTGGACGGCGACATCATATACTCGGTGTTCAAGGAAGCGGACTTCGCGACCAACCTTGTGAACGGACCATATGCTGACACCGGTCTGGCAGAGGTATTTCAAGGCGCCTTGACACGAAAAGCCCACGAGTTCAGCTATTCGGATTTTGCGCCTTATGCGCCCAGCAACGGAGCACCTGCGGCCTTTGTGGGCACACCGTTATTTGGGAAAGACGGGAAACGACAGGGCGTTCTGGTGTTCCAGATCCCCAGCGACCGGATCGAATCCGCGCTCCTCGCAAATGTCGATCAGCGGGGTGTCGTAAGTTATGCGACGGACAAAGACGGAACTTTGATAAACAACATCTTGCACCTCGACGGCGATGAGGCATTGGTGAAGTCTCTGGATGTTTCTCCGTTCGAGGCAGGCAACCCTTACTGGGACATGGTCGGACTGCAAGGCGTGCAATCCTATATTGCAGCGGTTCCGACGACCTTCTTCGGTGCAAAGTGGTGGATCCTGGTGGAACAATCAGAGGCGGTGGCCAAAGAGGCGATCTACGCGATGCGCAGCACGATCCTGATGGCCTTCATTCCGATCATGCTGATCGTCTGCCTGACGGCATATGTGGTCGTGCACCAGGTTTTTGTGCGGCCTTTGCGGCTCTTCATGGAAAGAGTTCAGTGGCTGGCAAGCGGTCATATGGATGATGAATCCACCATGAGCGCACGGCGAGACGAACTTGGCGACGTTGATCGCGCCATGAGCGAAATGGTGGCTGCTCTCGCCGCCAGCGCCCGAGAAGTGGATCGGATCACTGGTGGCGCACTGGATGCAGAGGTAAATGTCAGGTCCGACACAGATCAACTTTCGATCGCAATCCAGGTCATGTCAGCACGGTTAAGCGAGGTGATCCGAGATGCGCACGAACGGATTGGTCTTCTGCTCGAAAACACCACGGTAACCGCCGCTTCGGCCGAGGTGATCCGCGCGGGTGTTGCAGACCAGGCCCGTGCAACACAGCAGGCCTCCGCAGCGATTGAACAGATGACGGCCAATATCCGTCAATCAGCTGACAACGCTACAGAAACAGAAAACACCGCCAAGGAAGCGGCCTGCGAGGCCCAGGAATCTGGTGTGGTAGTCTCCAAGGCAGTGACGGCAATGGAAACAATTGCCGAGAAGATCACGATCATCCAGGAAATCGCGCGCCAAACGGACTTGCTGGCGCTCAATGCAGCCGTGGAAGCCGCCCGCGCTGGAGAACACGGCAAAGGCTTCGCCGTCGTCGCATCCGAAGTCCGAAAGCTAGCCGAACGTAGCCAACAGGCGGCGCTAGACATCAGCAACCTCTCGACCGAAACAGTCCGGATCTCCGGGCAAGCGGGTGAGATGCTGACAAACCTCGTACCAAAAATCCAACGGACCTCTGAATTGGTTCAGGAGATCTCTACAGCTACCCGCGAGCAAAGCATCGGCGCCGAACAAATCAACGAATCGATCCGCGATCTGGACTCGGCCACCCAGCGCAACACTGAAGCTGCCGAGCGCGCAACTGAGACTGCAAATGAGCTTTCGGAAAACGCCGAGGGGCTACACGAAACCATAAATTATTTCCGGATAGAAACCTCGCGACCAGCCGAGAGCATCGACCTTCAGTCAAACCTCAAGGATGGTCGTGCCGCAGCCTGATCCGTGGCCTGACCCAGCGCATCTCACCACATTGAGATCGCTAATTGGAACCAAGCAAAGGGAAGACGCAAATGATATCGACTTCGCACACCAACGGAGTGCTTTTGCTCACAGTGACGGAAGATCGGATTGATCTAGCAAGCGCCGACAGGCTGAAAACGGATCTCTTGAGAGCTTTTGAACAGTCCAAACAGGCCTTCGCTGTCGCCATGGCCAATGTGAGATGCGTGGAGTCGGCGGGGTTGGGCGCTGTGGTCAGCGTATACAGAGCAGTCACTGCCAC